>NZ_CP135438.1:1500000-1711846 GCF_032341995.1 Domibacillus sp. DTU_2020_1001157_1_SI_ALB_TIR_016 | reverse complement strand
GGTTGTCTTTTTTGTTTAATGAAGAAATTAGACAATGAGTTAGCATGCAGGGAAGAAAAGAGGGAATGAATAAGAAAGATGAAAATATAAAAACATCTTCCCCCTTCAAAGGAGCTGTAAAAACATGCGTGATTTAGTAAAAAGACGAAAAAGCCAGGTGCGGTATCAGGTAGGGCTCAGTAATGGGCAGTCGCTGCATGTTTATTTCTGGCGTGAAAAAGAATTTGTTTCCGATCGAGTTGTATACGTTTGGAATGCAGCCGTTATCATAACGGATTCGAGAAAGAAAGCGAACAAGTGGAAGAATCGAAATCCGAGAGGTACAAAAGAGAAAGCAACCGGGAAAGTCGGTCTTGAAGGGCTGAAAAAAGCTTTGGATATTATTCTCGAATTCAGATATCGCTTAAAACCAAATGAGTATTTATTTGTTGTATTTGATGATGAAAAAAGGAAAAGTGCGTATCGCTGGCTTGAACGATACGGGTTTATGCCGTTTTATAAAAATGGTGTGTTCAGAGCATATGGTACATTTAATCCCATTTATGGACAATGGTTACCGGGAAGCAACAGCTGATTTTCTTTATATTAATGTTTGTTGTATACATATAAGGTATTCACTCTATTTATTTAAAGGAAAGAACTTTAAGTGTTCTTTTCTTTTTTTTTGTAAGTATATTTGTTTTTATTCACTAGCATATCAAAGTACAACAAAAACAGTCAGAAGAAACAAAATGATCGATATTTGTCGAAGAAAAAATATAGGCATTTAACTGTGTTTATAGCAATATAGGAATATACTGTTCTCATATCGAGACTAGGAGGTCGGAATACCCTTCACTTTTCGAAAAGGTTTGCAAGTATGTGGCGGGTAGCTTATAAAGTGCTTTCGTTTTTAATCTGTTTAAAAGGGGAGTTCCCATGAAAAAGACTGGCCGAATAATTTTAATTAGCACTTCCTTATGCTTTACTTTCATTCAGTTAATTTTTTTTAATTCTGCATTTGAAAAAGAAGTGTACGACCTGGTTATCGCCACCTTTATTGCCTGGTTTGTCGGCCTGCAATATGACAAGTTAAAACTTGATCAGTTAAGAAGAAAGCAAAGTGAAGAAAATTATAAGCTGTTGATTGAATTGCTTCCTGAATCAGTTGTTATACAGCGGAATAATATCATTTTGTATGCAAATAAGGCAGCCGAGAATATGTTGGGTGCCCATCAAAAAAGTGATCTTGTCGGTCGCTCTATTGTGGATTTTATTGAAGAAGGGTATTTAGAAAAGATACAAAAAAATGAAGCGGTCCCTAAACAGCCCCAACGTCCGCTGATAAACGCGGTGTGCAAGCTTACGTGTTTAAATTTAAAACAGATTTATTTTGAATTCTCTTCTTTACAAATTATATTCGAAGGAAAAGAAGCAACACTATATATTGGCAAGGATATTACGTGTAAAAGAGAGCAAACGGAATCTCTTTTGCAGAAATCTGAGAAACTAGCAGTAGTCGGGCAGCTGGCAGCAGGTATTGCTCATGAAATCCGAAACCCGCTTACCTCTATTAAAGGATTTATCCAGCTGGTTCATTCTGAAACAAATCAGCATAAAGATTTTTTAGAGATTGTATTAGCGGAATTGGAACGGATCAATGCTATTATTGGTGAATTTTTAGTACTGGCCAAGCCAAATGAAGTAAAGTTTAAAAAAATGAATATCCAGCCGCTGCTGGATGATGTAGTTTCTCTCATTAATTCACAAGCGATGATGGAAAATGTACAAATAAACCTTTCATACAGTATGCAGCTTCCTCAAATCGTTTGTGAAGAAAATCAGCTGAAGCAAGTATTTATCAATGTATTGAAAAATGCGATTGAAGCTATGCCAGGCGGGGGGGTTATCGAGGTTGGGGCTCATAAAAGTGAAGATGGTTATATCACCCTTTCTTTTAAAGACCAGGGAGTAGGGATTCCAGAAGAACGTATTCCGACACTGGGAGAACCTTTTTATACGACAAAAGAAAAAGGAACAGGGCTCGGGCTGATGACCTGTTTGAAAATTATTGAAAATCATAAGGGAGATTTGCGCATTTCAAGTGAAGTAAACAAAGGAACGACGATCAAAATCTCGCTGCCGCCAGCCGCTTTGTCTTTAAAGGGAAAAGAAACCAAGACTGTGTGGAGTTTAAAAGAAGAACCATCCAGTCATTTTGGTTAAAAAAGAGTTATATAACTGCCATTATCATCTTATATACACCCGTTCAGAACACTGTTTCATTTTTGAATAGTGTTCTTTTTGTGCGCAAAAAAAAAGAAGCCCATGAAGTATTTTAACCGTTCAGCACAAAAAAATAATTTTATTTATCCAATTGACAGTTAAATTAATTTGTCTTACAATAATAACAGAATATTATTTATTGTAAGACTATTCAGAACAGTTGGGAGGGAGTGTAGTGGGTGAAGGAGACAGTGTAAAGCTTCAAATTAAATCAGTGACCCGAAAAACGTTATCGAAACAAGTCATCGATGAAATTATCAATTTGCTTATTGAAGGACATCTTCGTCCAGGAGAGCGGCTTCCTTCAGAAGTAGAACTTATGGAAATTTGTAAAGTGAGCCGGCCTGTGATTAGAGAAGCCTTAACTTCCTTGGAAGTAATCGGCCTTATTCATCGCCATACCAGGCACGGGACCTTCTTTGCAGACAAAATTGGGAGTGAGCCTTTCTCGATTATGTTAGCGCTTTCTTCGAGAGACCTGCTTTCCATTACTGAAATCAGGGTAGCGCTGGAGCTTGGATTAGTGACATTGGCTGCCGAAAAAATAACCGATGCCGATTTGAAAAAATTAAAAGCAACGATTGATCGTATGAAGGAACTGCCTACTGAAGATTCTTCCGAAGAAGATAAAGAATTTCACAGAATTATTGCGCTCAGTGCAAACAATGCTTTATTTAATGGATTGGTTCATCCGTTGCAGCAATTTCATCGCCAGATTTTAAAAAAGATACCGCTGGAAGAAAGAAATTTAAAAGAAACGATACAGCAGCACCTTGATATTTATCACGCGCTTGAAAAACGCGATTCTCTGGCTGCCTACGCAGCTATGTATCATCACCTTAATTATGTTCGGCAAAAAGCCATTAAAAGCTTTCTAATACTCGAAGGTAAAGAAAGTACAAGCGAGAAAATGTAAGCGGTTTATTTATTAGGGATTTACTGTGTCCGTCAATGGTAACGGGAGGCTTTCCAGCAAACAGATAGAGGAGGAGATGGAGTGAACATTTCAGTTACAACTAATTTCTTTGATCTTTCAGATACAGACTTAAAGCAAATGAGCCAGCTTGGCGTCGATTATATTGATTTTGGCAATGGTGCTTCGTTTCCAGGCGTGAAGGAGCAGGGGTATCCGGATCTGGATGCTTTATTAAAGCAAAGGAAAAGAATTCGTTCGTGGGGACTCGACATTAACCGTGTTACCCTGCCAAATATCTCGGAAGACTTTATGAATGAAAAGCCAGGCAGTGAGATTGAGATCGAGCATTCTGTGAACGCTGTAAAAGTATTTGGAGAAGCAGGGATCAACATCGTTCGGCAGCGCTTTGCGGGAGATGTATTTTATGGCTTGTCTACTCCTTATCAGGCCATTCAGCGGGGCGGAGCGATCTCCCGTGGAGAAAGCTTAAGCTTTACAAAGGAACAAGCAGCAACGCCGACGCTTGAAGAAAGCACAAAATGGAGAAAGAAATTTAACGAGGTCTATAGAGAAATTGTTCCTGCTGCACAGGATTACGGCGTTAAAGTCGGCATGCATCCATCTGATTCACCACACCCGGACAGTCCATTTGGCGGTCTTGGGTATCACCGGATCATTGATGAATATCCAAACAAAAATGTCGGCTATATTTACTGCGTTGGAACGAGAGCGGAAGAAGGCGGAAGCCCGCTTGTAATTGATGAAATTAATCATTACGGCCGCAAAGGAAGATTGTTTCTTATTCACTTCAGAAATGTGAGAGGCAGCCTTGCCACTGCGAAAGCATTTGAAGAATCCCTGCTTGATGATGGCGATTTAAATATGTTTAAAATATTGATGGAGCTAAAAAAGGTTGGATATGAAGGATGTCTCAATCCTGACCACGTTCCGATTATGGCGGGAGATGCACCTGATACAGATGCCAAATGGTCACATTCCAATGTAGGATGGAGCTCATCCAGCATCGGATTTGCTTATTCCATTGGCTATATAAAGGCCATGCTTACGGCTTTGAATGAATTTTGGGGATAACGCTTCTTCATTTGCATCATTGTGACCCTCTGCATCTAGACCGTTAAGAAGTCATCTATAACTATTCATTAAAACAGAGGAGGAAGTGGAATGAAAAAACGTTTTTCATTGATGGTATCGTCGATTATGATGGCGGGTGCTTTGTCTGCCTGTTCCGGAGCAGAAGAAACGAGTTCAACAGCTTCATCAGAAGGCAAAAGTGATTTTCCTAAAAAGCCGATCAGCATTATTGTCGCTTATGATGCTGGGGGAGGGACTGATACAACAGCCAGAACACTTCAGCCATTTTTAGAAGAAGAGCTCGGGGAAACGGTAACCATTGTTAATCAGCCCGGCGGAAGCGGATGGGTAGGATGGAATGCGATTGCTGCGGCTAAGCCGGATGGGTATACAATCGGTTTTTTGAATTCTCCAAACCTGGCCAGTGGATTGGTGAATCCTACGATGGAAAAGCAGGTGGATCTTGACAGCTTCGAGATGATTGGCAATCATGTTGTAGACCCGGGAGCGGTTGCGATACGGGTGGATGATAAACGTTTTTCAAACTTCAAAGAACTGGTTGAGTATGCGAAGGATCACGAAGTAACAACAACGGCCACAGGGGTAGCAGGAGATGACCACCTGGTGACTTTGAAATTAAATGAAGCACTTGGCACCAAATTTAAAGCAATTCAGTTTGACGGAACTGCCAAGTCGAGAGCTGCTTTTTTAGGCGGGCATGTTGACGTTCTTGTAACGAGTGTAGGTGAAGCGTATCCGATGCACCTGGAAAAACAATTGAAAGTAGCCGCTGTGACAGCAGAAGAAAGATCGTCTTTCCTTCCGGATGTTCCAACAGTTGAAGAAGAAGGATTTGAGCCAGTGATTTCTCAATCAACGAGAGGACTGGTTGCGCCAAAAGGGGTAGATGAAGAAACGATGGAAGTGCTCGAAACCGCTTTTGAGAAAGCGGTAACAAATGCTGAGCATGAAAAGAAAATGGAAGAGATCGGCACGCAGGTCGGCTATTACAATGCAGAGGATTACAGAGCGCTGCTTGAACAGGATGTGAAAGACATTGAAGGCTTAAAAGATTTGCTTGGCTGGTAAGTGTACCGCGTACCCGTCTCTATTTAGAGGCGGGTACTTATTCTACTATTATCTGGCGGGGAGTGGATAAACGTGAAAAATTACGGTGTATGGGTAGGCATCTCTCTTTTGCTCTTTTCACTTTTTATGGTTCGTGAGTCGCTGAAATACCCGTATTACGGGGAGTATGGTCCGGGACCGGGCTTGTTTCCGCTTTGGCTGAGCGGGCTGATGGGCTTGTTTTCTATTTTGTTTATATTGGATTCACTGCGGAAAAACAACAAGATTATGTTCTCAGAAGTACTGCCGAAAGGCGCAGCTTTGGTTGGCGTATTAAAAGTAGTGCTGTCCATCTTTTTGTTTATTCTTATTTCACCTTTTCTCGGCTATATCGTCTCCAGTATTATCGTTATGCTTATTCTTCTTATGCCTGATTTTAAATGGAAAATATCGCTTAGCACAGCAGCTTCCGTCACGATTGTGTTGTATGTCGTATTTAACCTTATTTTGGATATTCCGCTGCCGACGAATATGTTGGGATGGTAAGGAGGAGGCTTTATGGAGACAGTTCAATTATTAATGAACGGCTTTGAAATCGCATTATCGTGGCAGAATATTTTATACTGCCTGGCGGGCGTTTCCGTTGGCATGATTGTGGGCATTTTGCCGGGACTTGGTCCAAGCGCCGGGACGGCCCTTCTGATTCCGTTAACATTTGCGATGGATCCCATTTCAGCGATCATTATGCTGTCTGGTATTTTTTACGGCTCTATGTATGGCGGAACGATTACAACAGTTCTTGTAAATGTTCCCGGAGAAGCGGCATCGGTTGTTACGAGCCTGGATGGTTACCCGATGGCCCAAAAAGGCCGTGCCGGTGTAGCGCTTGGTATTTCTGCCATTGGCTCGTTTGTAGGAGGCGTTGTTGCGATCATAGGGGTTGCCCTTGTTGCGCCTCATCTTGTGAAATTTGCTCTTTCTTTTGGGCCGCCTGAGTATTTTGCTCTTATTCTGTTTGGAATGACAATGGTTGTCGGCTTAGCCGGAAAATCCATTATCCGTGGTGTACTGGCGGTTTTGATCGGGCTTGTGCTGGCCATGTTCGGAATTGCGCCAAGCTCAGGTGATATTCGCTTCTCATTTGGCCAGGCTTTTTTGATTGATGGGTTTGATTTTGTGACGATTGCGATGGGGTTATTTGGCTTATCAGAAATCTTGTTAGGCCTCGAACAGCAAATGAAAAAGCCTGAAAAGCCGCCAAAAGTCAAAGGGCTGCTTCCAAACCGCCAGGAAATCCGCCCCTCTGCTATGTCCATCGGTCGGGGAACCGTTCTTGGCTTTTTCTTAGGGTTAATTCCGGGGATCAGTTCCGTTGTTCCATCTTTATTGTCTTATTCAATGGAGAAAAGACTGGCAAAAGATCCGTCTCGTTTTGGAAAAGGAGCGATTGAAGGGGTGGCAGGGCCTGAAACGGCCAACAATTCCTTTACAGGAGGAGCTTTGATTCCATTGTTTTTGCTTGGGATTCCAAGCTCAGCGACAATGGCTGTTTTGTTAGGAGCTTTTGTCCTTCATGGCCTGCAGCCAGGCCCAACGCTGTTTGTCCGGCATGCTGACTTTGTATGGGCCGTTATTGCAAGCATGTTTATCGGGAACCTGCTTTTGCTTTTTATGAATCTTCCTTTGGCGAAATTTTGGGCTAAAATAGCGAGCATCCCATTTAACATGCTGTTTCCGATTATTATTGCTGTTTCCATCGTCGGAACATATTCGATCAGCAACAGCCTTTGGGATGTCGGCGGACTGCTTGTTTTTGGACTGCTTGGTTATGTGCTGAAAAAAGCAGACATTCCGGTAGCTCCCATTGCGCTCGTGTTTATTCTAGGAAAAATGATGGAAGAGTCGTTGCTTCAGACACTTGGACTGTATAATGGAAACTTCATGGAGATCTTTACTCGTCCGATTTCGGGCACGCTGATGGCATTGTCCGTTTTGGCTATTGCCCTTAGCATTGTCGCAGGTATGAAAAACAAAAAAACCTTATTGGGAGATTCCGAAGTGTAAAAATAAAAGCCTTGAAGCCATATGGCTTCAAGGCTTTTTATTCGTCATTCGCTGAGGAATATTGAAGGACTTTTTGACGGACAAAATCAAGATGCTTGTACATTTGTAAGAAGGCGTCCTGTGGATCGCGTGCTTCGAGGGCCGCGTAAATGGCTTTATGGTACTCTACCGTACGTTCCCGCTCTCTCACTTGAATCAAGCTGTTAACTTTGTTATGGGTAATTAGAAGAGAATCAATCATCCCTTCGACAATAGGGTTGTTAGCGCTTAAGGCTATAATGTGATGAAATTCCTTATCCGCTTCGCCATAGTCATTATCCTCACTGTTTGCAATGGCATCAATCGTTTTTCTTAGCTTTTCCAGCTGCTCGTCCGTAATTTTCTCGGCGGCCATGGTCACAAGCCCTAACTCCAACGCCATGCGCGCTTCAATGATAGCGGGTAAGTTATCGGTTGCCAGCGCCAGCATAACAGAGAAAGGATGAGTGCCGACTTTATTGTTGAAAAAAGTCCCTTCCCGTGTTTTTCGGGTAATAACGCCAAGTGTTTCAAGAGCACTGAGTGCTTCCCGAAGGACCGGTCTGCTGACACCCAGTTCTTCCATCAGCTCCATCTCGGGCGGAAGCTTGTCTCCCGCTTTCATTTGACCGCTGACAAGCAGCTGCACAATTTGTTCAACTACTTGTTTAGAAAGGGTGCTGCGGTGAACGGATTGAACGCCCAGCTTTTTAGATGATTCCTCCATGGTGTAACCTCTTTTCTCTGCCTTTATCTATGTAACCTTATTGTAAGACGAATTGCATAATAGTGCCACTTATTTGTGCATGATAAGAGGAGAAAGAACAAATTAAAAAGAAAAAGCGCCCCTTTTAAAGCAAGGGCGCTTGTTGTACACAATTATCGAACGAAGCAAGGGCGCTTCGGATCAAACGTCCATCCTGGAATCAAATACTGCATAGCGAGCGCATCATCGCGTGCACCGAGTCCTTTTTCTTTATACAGCTGGTGGGCTTTTTCCAGTTGCTCCATATCAATCTCCACACCAAGCCCTGGTTTTGTTGGAACATCGACCATTCCACCCACGATCTTAAATGGTTCTTTTGTCAGGCGCTGTCCGTCCTGCCAGATCCAGTGTGTATCAATAGCGGTGATTTTTCCAGGAGCAGCAGCAGCTACATGCGTAAACATCGCCAGTGAAATATCAAAATGGTTGTTCGAATGCGATCCCCATGTGAGTCCCCAGTCATGGCACATCTGCGCGACCCGGACAGAACCCTGCATCGTCCAGAAATGGGGATCCGCCAGCGGAATATCAACCGACTGCAGCTGGATGGAGTGCCCCATCTGCCGCCAGTCTGTGGCAATCATATTGGTCGCAGTAGGAAGTCCTGTCGCACGTCTGAATTCAGCCATCACCTCACGGGCCGAGAAGCCGCCTTCTGCTCCGCAAGGATCTTCTGCATAAGCCAGAACATGGTGCTGGTCCCGGCATAAGCGGATGGCGTCTTTTAACAGCCAGCCGCCGTTCGGGTCCAGGGTAATGCGCGCTTCCGGAAACCGCTCTGCCAGTGCTGTGACAGCTTCGATTTCTTCTTCGCCGCGCAAAACGCCGCCTTTTAGTTTAAAGTCGTTAAAGCCATAGCGGGCATGAGCCGCTTCTGCCAGTCGGACAACCGCTTCAGGAGTTAACGCTTCTTCATGGCGAAGGCGGAACCAGTCATCTTCTGCCTCTGCTTCGTTCCGGTACTCCAGATCCGTTTTGTTCCGGTCCCCAACATAAAATAGATAGCCCAGCATTTCCACTTTGTCCCGCTGCTGTCCTTCGCCTAAAAGGGCTGCGACTGGAACGCCAAGGTATTTTCCAACCAAGTCGAGAAGAGCGGCTTCTAAAGCGGTTACAGCATGAATCGTAATGCGGAGGTCAAACGTCTGTAAGCCGCGTCCCGCTGCGTCCCGGTCCGCAAACTGACGGCGTACGTTATTTAAAATATTGTTGTAGGTGCCGATAGACTGGCCCACAACGAGTTCACGTGCATCTTCAAGCGTCTGGCGGATTTTCTCGCCGCCCGGGACTTCACCCACACCGACATTTCCTGCATTGTCTTTCAGCAGCACAATATTACGCGTAAAGTAAGGGGCGTGAGCTCCGCTTAAATTGAGGAGCATACTGTCATGGCCGGCAACGGGAACAACGTTCATTTCTGTAATAATAGGCGTACCTGTCTGGACGTTTTCCTGGATTAATTGAGTGTTCATATTTTTTCTCTCCTATCAAATTAAGATAATAGATTACGATTTTAATTCAACCCGCTTAATTTCCCCTACAAGGAACAGGTAGCTGCAGATCGCGACTAATGCATTGGCACCAACGAAAACAAGCGCCCCGTTAAATGAACCGGTTGTCGCAATAATGTAGCCGATAATGATCGGTGTGGTAATACCGGCAATGTTGCCAAAGGTATTGAAAAGGCCGCCGCTGACGCCGGACATTTCTTTTGGAGAGGTATCTGCGACAACGGCCCAGCCGAGTGCACCAAATCCTTTACCGAAAAAGGCAAGCGCCATCACAAAGATCACAACCCATTGTGTATCCACGTAATTTGCGGCAACGAGCGTCATGGACATCAGCATGCCAACGACAATCGGTGTTTTCCGGGCAACCGTTAAAGAGAAACCTTTGCGGAGCAGGAAGTCAGAGAACATGCCGCCAAGAATGCCGCCAAAAAATCCGCATACAGCCGGCAGGGAAGCCACAAAACCAACTTCAAGAATGGTCATGCCTCTTTCCTGTACAAGATAGACCGGGAACCAGGTAAGGAAAAAGTACGTAAGCGTCGTAATACAATACTGGCCAAGGTACACACCTAAGAGCATCCGGTTTGTAAGCAGCTGTTTAACCTGGCTCCAATTAACCGCTTTCTTTTTTTCTTTCTTTGTGTCTGCCTGGTCCATGTTGGTCAGGGCGCCGCCTTCTTCAATGTAAGCAAGCTCAGCCTCGTTAATCCGCGGATGTTCTTTTGGGCTATAAATCGCTTTCATCCAAATGAACGAAACGACAATCCCGACTGCACCCATAAAGTAGAAGACATATTCCCAGCCAAATGTGTACGTAATATAGCCCATAATTGGTGCGAATAGAACGGTCGCAAAATACTGGGCAGAGTTAAAGGTAGCTGCCGCTGTGCCGCGTTCATGGCTTGGAAACCAGGAAGCGACGATCCGGCTGTTGGCAGGAAAAGAAGGTGCTTCTGCCAGCCCAACTAAGAAACGAAGGCCGAACAGGATCATCACAGCGGTTCCGGCAGTGCCGAAGAAACCGATAAACCCCTGCATAAGCGTAAACATGGACCATAAGAAAATACTCCAAAAGTAAACTTTCTTTGAGCCGAACCGGTCCAGCAGCCATCCGCCGGGAATCTGGCCGGCTACATAGGACCAGGCAAAAGCAGAAAACACATAGCCCATCATAACAGAATCAAGGCCAAGCTGATTGGACATGTCCGTTCCGGCAATGGAGAGAGTGGCCCGATCCGCGTAGTTAATCGCTGTAACAAGAAACAGCATGAAAACAATAAACCAGCGTGCACGTGTTTTTTTCTGGTTGCTGGGCATCGTCGGAGAAGAAGGAAAAACTTTTTCTTGCGCATTCATAGACATAAACACACTTCCTTTATATGAATTCGATGATGTGATACCGCTTTCAAAAAGTGTATGATGAATTACTCTAATTCTAAGAAATATTCGCTATCAAAAGCAACACTCCTTTTGTAAAAATTTAAATTGTTTAATTTTGTCCAATGGTAAGACAAATAAAATTGTTTGTCAATCGTTTTCGCAATGATTTTCTGGCCGCTGTTTTATGTATAAATCGCTATATTATCAGAAGAAAGCCGGCATTTTAGGTCGAATTTTCAGAAAATAAAATTAAAAGTTGACCGATAAATATATTTGTCTTACAATAAAACAAACAACACAAGGGGGATATACCATGACTCAAAATCGTCAGGCTCCGACCGGGATTTTAGGATTCCCGATTGCACCATTTACAAAAAACAATCAGCTGGATGAGCAGGCACTGGCCCAAAACGTACAGGATTTACTGGATGATGGACTGGAAGCGATCTTTGTCGCATGCGCCGCAGCGGAATACCCATCCTTAAGCAAGAGTGAATACGAAGCCATGGTGGAAGTTGCCGTATCGGTGACCGGCGGAAAAGTACCGGTTTACACAGGTGTAGGGGGCAATATTCAAACATCTTTGGAACTGGCCCAGATTTCGGCAGACAAAGGCGCAGACGGCTATCTGATTCTGCCGCCCTATCTTGTAACAGGCGAACAGGAAGGGCAGGCTGCTTACTTTAAAGCGATTGCCGAAAGCACAGATTTAAATGCGATTGTCTACCAGCGTGACAATGTCTCTTTTTCAATCTCTACTTTGGAAACGCTTGCTGAAGTGCCGCAGGTGGTCGGTGTCAAAGACGGCCTTGGCAATATGGAGTTAAATACACTGCTCACACAGACATTTGGAGGCCGTTTTGGATGGCTGAACGGAATGCCGCTGGCGGAAGTGACGATGCCGGCATATATCCCGCTGGGTTTTGATTCTTATTCATCAGCGATTTCCAATTACATTCCGCATATCTCCCGGAAGTTTTACACGAGCCTGCAAAACGGCGACCAGGAAACGGTTCGTGATATTTTTAAACATGTGATTCTGCCAATCCACAATATCCGCTGCCAGCGTAAAGGGTATGCCGTTTCTCTCATTAAAGCGGGAATGGAGATTGTCGGCAAGCCGGTTGGCGAACATGTAAGACTGCCGGTTCTTCCTGTGGAAAAAGAGCATTACGCACAAATGGAAAGCATCCTGAAAAATGCATTGGACCGTTTTCCAAAAGAAACAGCTGTACAACCAATCCAATAAAAGGCGGGATTATGATGACAACAACAATTGACACAAAAACATATCTTAATTTTATCAATGGCGAATGGGTTCCTTCCGTTTCAAATGAAGTGGAAAAAAGCCTGAATCCAGCAGACAGAAATGAAGTCGTCGGCTATGTACAAAAATCAACAGCCGATGATTTGAACCAGGCGGTGGCCGCAGCGAAAGCAGCGAAAGAAGGATGGCGCAGGCTGTCAGGGGCAGAACGTGGAGAGTACCTGTATAAAGCAGCTCACATTCTCGAAAAAAGAATCGATGACATTGCGGAATGTGCTACACGGGAAATGGGCAAAACGTTTGCCGAAACAAAAGGGGAAACAGCCCGCGGCATTGCCATCTTAAAGTACTATGCAGGAGAAGGCATGCGCAAAGTAGGCGATGTGATTCCATCGACAGACAGCTCAGCCCTTATGTTTACAACACGTGTACCGCTCGGTGTAGTCGGAGTCATTACTCCCTGGAATTTCCCGATTGCGATTCCTATCTGGAAAATAGCGCCGGCGCTTGTGTATGGCAACACGGTCGTCATGAAGCCGGCGACAGAAACAGCGGTGACAGCTGCTAAAATTATTGAATGCTTCGAAGAAGCCGGATTCCCCGCTGGCGTCGTTAATTTAATTACGGGACCAGGCAGAACCATCGGCCAGGGTATTGCGGATCATGAAGAGATCAACGGCATTACGTTTACCGGTTCAAACGGCGTTGGCAAGCAGATCGGCCAGGCAGCGCTGGCACGCGGTGCAAAATACCAGCTTGAAATGGGCGGGAAAAATCCAGTGATTGTGGCTGCCGATGCCGATCTTGATTTGGCAGTGGAAGCGGTTGTGACAGGCGCTTTTCGTTCAACGGGACAAAAATGTACGGCCACAAGCCGGGTCATTGTGGCATCTGAAGTGTTTGATACATTTAAAGAAAGGCTCGTTCAAAAAACAAAAGAGATCACGATTGGCAGCGGCCTTGACAGCCGTACATGGATGGGGCCGTGTGCAAGTGAAAATCAGCTGAATACTGTTCTTTCTTACATTAATAAAGGGGTAGAAGAAGGTGCCGAACTCCTTATCGGGGGCAAACGTGCAGAGGAAGGAAGCCAGGCAGATGGATACTATGTGGAACCAACCATTTTTGACAATTGTACGCCGAATATGGCGATTGCAAGAGAAGAAATATTTGGCCCAGTGATTGCCCTTTTAAAAGCAGCATCTGCGGAAGAAGCGCTGAAGCTTGCGAATGATACCGAGTACGGCTTAAGTGCTTCTATCTTTACAACGAATATCCAGCATTTGTTGTCCTTCGTCAATGACATGGAAGCGGGGCTGATCCGGGTAAATGCAGAAAGTGCGGGGGTTGAACTTCAGGCTCCATTCGGCGGCATGAAGCAGTCCAGCTCACATTCCCGTGAGCAGGGAGAAGCAGCAAAAGAATTCTTTACTTCGATTAAAACCGTTTTTGTAAAATAAAATGAATAAGAAAAAGAGCTGCTCATTGAATGAGCAGCTCTTTTTCTTATCTTAAATCTTCAATAGAATCAATATCCATATAGGCTGGTACGACCAGGCCGTTTTTCGTTCCCTGCAGGTTTGGTCCAAGGTCAACGATGTCTTTTTTGTATGTGTTGTAGTACTCAAGGTGGGTACTTGGCAGCCAAGCTGCAACCATTGCGTCTGCACTGCCATTGGCAATACTTGCAAACATAGGGCCGACTTCAACCTGGCTTAGTTTTACCTTGTAGCCATTTTGCTCAAGCACTTGGCCGATTACATTTGTGCTGGCAATTTCCGTATCCCAGGCTACATAAACAAGGCTGATGCTTTGGCCGCTTCCTTTTTGTGCACCCTCAGTCCACTTCGCTACTACATCCGGATGATCGGCAATCCATTTTTGAGCGGCTTCTTCTGCACTTGCGCCTTCTTCAATTTGCACCATTACTTCTTCCATATCGCTTGTTTCCCAGGCGAACTGGTCTAAGATTTGGTAGGCACCAGGTGCATCCTGTTGGAGACCTTTTCGTACGATCGTATTAATATCTTCAGCACCGCCAAAGGTTTGATTCGGATCTTCGAGATATTTTAAATCAAAAGAAGAGAACATCCAGTGCGGCGACCAGCCTGTAATAATGATCGGTTCTTTTTGATCATACGCTTTTTTCAATTCGGCTACCATTGCGGCTGAAGAACCTTCCGTAAGCTTCCAGTCGTCTAAGCCGTAATCTTTAACGGCATTTCTAGCTTGTGTCATAATACCGGCTCCAGGCTCAATACCGATGATTTGATAGCCTGTTTCGCTGCCGACATCGCCAGCTGGACCGGTTGCTGTTTCATTTTTTGCCAGAGAAAGAACGAGAGCTGCACCGATCACAAGCACGGCCAGTGCAGAAAAAACAATTTTCGGACGGATCAAATGCTTGTATGCCGGGTTTCGTAAATTCTGTGTAAGACGGTCAAGAATAATGGCAATAATGACGATCGATAGTCCTGCTTCAAACCCTTGTCCTACATTGATCTGGCTGACCGCACGGTAAACATCCGCGCCGAGCCCTGGAGCACCAACAAGTGAAGCTGTTACGACCATGGACAGGGCAAGCATAATACTTTGGTTTACCCCGGCCATAATCGTAGGAGTTGCTAAAGGAAGCTGTACCTTAAACAGCTTTTGGCTGTTGCTGGAACCAAAAGCATTGGATGCTTCAATTAAATCTTTCGGCACTTCCTGAATACCAAGATTAGTCATTCGAATTGTCGGGGCGATCGCAAAAATAAAAGATGCGATAATTCCCGGTACAACCCCGATTCCAAAAAACAGAATAGACGGGATCAAATAAACAAAAGCAGGCATTGTCTGCATAAAATCAAGAATAGGCATAACAATATTGCGGACTGTTTTTCGCTGGGCACACCAAATGCCGATCGGTATCCCGATCACAATGGTGAGCAGTCCAGACAAAATGACAATGGCAAGGGTTTGAATACTGGAATCCCAATAACCAAGATTGTCGATCAGCAGCAAGCTGATTAAAGTAAAAATACCCAGCGGCCAGCGGCTCGTATACGTAACAAGAAGCGTTAAAATTAAGATTAAAACAATAGGCGGGCCCGCACTTAAAAGATCTACTAAGATGTTTAGCAGGCCATCAATTGTATTCGTGATCAGGGAAAACAAGCCAGCAAATGTGACAGTAATCCAATCCACTAAGGAATCAATCCACGCTCCGAGTGGGATTTTTTGCATATTCATTTGCTTACTCACTCTCCATTTCGTTCAAGGAATCTTTGTTACCGGCCAGCGCTCCAATGAGGGCTCCGCGGATGACAATTCCTTTAATTCTTTGCTGGTCGTCCACAACAGAGATCGGCAAATTGGATGTAGCCATCTCATCCATAATATCGCCAAGCAGTGTGTCTTCCGACGCTGTTGGAATATCGGTAGTCATAACCTCTGGAATCGACAGGTTTTGATCAATAGCCTGACGAGCCTGTTCGGCTGTAATCGCACCGAGCAGTTTTTGCTTGCGGTCTACGACGAAAATACTTGAATAGCCTTGCTTGCGCATAATTTCTAGCGCCACGCGAGGTCCGCGGTCAGCACCAATTTTCTCAGGCCGCTTCATTACGTGAGAAGCCGTGAGCACTTTGGATAAATCCACATCTTCAACGAACTTTTCAACAAATTCATTGGCTGGATTCATCATAATTTGTTCCGGAGTGCCTAGCTGGATGACACTGCCGTCTTTCATAAGCGCAATTCGATCACCAATTCGGAGCGCTTCATCCAGATCATGGGTAATAAAGATAATGGTTTTTTTATACTGCTCTTGAATTTCCAGCAGTTCATCCTGCATATCTTTGCGAATAAGCGGGTCAAGGGCACTAAATGCCTCATCCATAAGCAAAATGCTTGTATCGCTTGCAAGAGCCCGGGCGAGACCGACCCGCTGCTGCATACCGCCGCTCAGCTGTGAAGGCAGTTGGTGCTCATATCCTTTTAAGCCTACTACTTCAAGAGCGCTCATTGCTTTTTTACGACGTTCATCGGCAGGGACTTTTTGAATTTCAAGGCCATACTCGGTGTTTTCTAAAATAGTTTTGTGGGGGAAGAGAGCGAAGTTTTGAAAAACCATGCTGATTTTCTTTTGTCTAACTTCTCTTAATCTTGCAGCATTCATTTTAACAATATCTTCGTTTTCAATTAGAATTTCACCGATAGTCGGGTCAATCAGCCGGTTAAACATGCGAATCAAGGTTGATTTACCGCTTCCGGATAACCCCATGATGACAAAAATCTCTCCTTGATAAATATCAAAGTTGACATTATTTACTCCAACTGTCTGTCCTGTTTCATTTAAAATTTCTTTTTTTGTCTTGCCTTGCTTTAATAACTCAATGGCTGCTTTAGGGGATTTGCCAAAAATCTTCGAGACATTTTTTACTTGTACGTATGGATCCATCAAATCACCTCAATCTAGAATTGCCAATATCATATTTAGTTTTGCCGATTCCCTCCGTTTTATGCCTGTCATAGCAGGCAGCTTTATAAATGCAGGTTCAAATCCATTGCCCTGCGAACATAGAGAAAAACAGGAGTGCTGCGCGATCATGTAAAAAGGCCGATCGTTTGGTTGAAAGCGCCGTGCGTGTATGCGAGACGGCAGCCATCCAAAGTAAATAAAAGGTTTGTGATTGTGTGAGCATTTCCGGCAGGAAAAAGAGGTAAAATCACAAAAAGAGGAAACGAACAGATACGGCATAAAAAAATATTAAAATTGGTTTTGCTTTCGAAAAAAACGATTTTTTAAATTAACAAACGCTTCATTTCAAAAGTTATTATATACCTTAACAAAACGTTTAATAAAATTCAAACGAATAAGATTAAAATCTATAAAAATATGATTAATCCAGTTAATGTATTTTATTATTTTGATCAATATATTTATATATTAAAGGAATATTTGGTTTAATATAGCGGAATTTTTTTGTCTTTTTTATATGTAAATGGCGCCGCTGGCAGTGAAAATCAGAACGGGCAGGGGATCAAATAGAAGAAAGCTGACCACAAGTCTTACTGCAGTCAGCCCAACGTATAAAGGAGATTTTACTTGCCGCTGACTGGCTATTTCTCTGTACAAACGATTTCCTCAAAGTAATCCCACATTGTAGAAGTTCTTCTTTTTCCGGTTTTTGTTAACCTGTATCCGTAGCCTCTTCTGTGTGCCGATTCTTTTGCAAGGTGAATCCGTTCAACGATGGAGGCTTCACACATAAACTGCACTGATTTCCTGATTTTGGATACATTTACATTCAACCGATTTTCTAGGTCAATTAAAGACAAAGGGCAAGAATGTTTGTTTAATTCCTGGACGATTTCGAACTCTAGTAATCGAGAGATGTGATATTCCCATGTTTTCTCGTCGCGCAAAAAATAAATTAAACTTTCATTTTCCGCATATTCGCTATGGCGCCGGCGGCAGACTTGTCCTTTTTTAAATAACTCCAGCATCACTTCTTTTAAAGTACGAATCGATATCCCGGTAACAGCTGATATGTCTTTTAATGTTCCGCCTTTGGCGGGCAGTTTATCCATCCTTTCAATAATGTAGGAAGACTCGCGTTCTGAATCTTCTTCAATCATGTAAAGATATCGCTTTCTTTTACCGGAGTATTCTTTGCTTCTAGAGAGATAGCCTTTTTTGTATAAGCGGTACAGAACCGTAGCCGTGCTTGTTGGCGCAAGATTGAGCAGGGAAGATACACGCTCTGCTGACAACTTCTGGCCGGTAGACTGAAACAACTGATAGACCTGTGCCATTAATGGGGAGAGCTCTTCCTGCTGTAATTCCGCATAAGGCTCGACACCATAATAGACATAACGGGAAATCGTCCGTCCGTTGATCTTAGAGGTGATTTTTTCCCGTTTTATTTTCTTTTCCTGCATTAATGAATGCAACAGACTGTTTGCCGTTGCTTCTCCTGTGTAAAGCAGACTTGAAATTTCTTTGGTCGTATAAGGGCGTTCTGCTTCCCAAAGCAACTGCCAGATCGCTTCCTTTAGTTTTCTCGATGACTGAACCCTGCAGGAGGATTCATATAATTGTTTGCTTTCCCAATTTGATGACCTGCTCATAATCCAGCATCCTCCTTGTTGTTAAAACCAAGCTGCCAACCAAGCTGAAACAAACGGATGAATAACGGCTGTATCATTTAATTAGCTGCAACTTGCCATTGATAAACAACTAAGCTCTTTCTTTATCTACCCTTTTTTTTATCAATTTAACTGTGTTGCATTAATATGGTAAATTATGATCAGATTAGTCATTAGCATCCGGCTGAATTTTAGCAATCACTTCTTTATCGCACATTACAAAAAGGCGCGCTCCAGCTGGAATTCGTTCGTCTAATTTTTGGTTAATATGAAGATTGCTGTGATCCGCTACAAGCGTGGCTCCCTCATCCAATAGATCCATAAATGCGTCCCGGTATGTAACCCATTGGGGGCGTTTGGCAATTTCATAGATACTTTCGCCGACCTGACGGCTCATTAATTCAGCATAAATATGAGTGATACCGTGGGAAAACAGAGACCGTACGGCTGCATGGGAAATCATTTCATTGGTCGGAATAAATTCATCGACTTTAACTCGTTCAAATAAACGAATGTGCTTCTGGTGAATGACTTCCGCTGTTACATGAATAGATAAATTCATTTGTTCTTCAATCGACGTAATGGCCGTGGCAATAAGCAGCGTTTTCCCATCGGCCAGAAGGGGATCTTTCGCAGTATCATTTGCTTGTAGAGGATCTTCAGCGAAGATAATTACTCCTTTGGCTTCCGGCAAATTTGCCCGCATAAGCGTTTCCTCATTCGTTGCATCTCCTCGCACATAAAAAAGGTGTTCATCTATTATAGGAGACTTTTCCAGATGATCAATGAGGACAATATCGATTCTGTTATCCGAAGTGATAATTTCTTCCACTGCCGCTTTTGATTTTTCACTCCATCCGATTAAAATAATATGGTTGCTTCCTGTATATTTCATTTTTCCACCTACCCTCATCTTCTCAATCCGATACACCGATTCAAGAATGTTTCCAATAAACACACTGACCATTCCAATACCTGTAACATAAAGAAAAATTGTAAAAGCTTTTCCGGCATCCGTAACAGGAGCATAATCTCCAAAGCCGACTGTAGCCAAAGCGGTCATTACCCAGTACAGGGCTGTTAAATAAGAACCAAAGGTTTCAGGCTCGATCATCAAAATGATATATGAAGTGATCAAGATATATAGAAGAAAAAAGGGCAGAAAGATTCGGCTTCTTAATTTAATCAAGTAATAAATGATTCTTTTTAGTGACAGTTTCATTTGCACTCGTCCTTTTGTTTCTATTTCTGTTTTTCCTTATGCTTCCCTTATTTATTGGTTGCTAAAACATATTCAATAATAGATTTCTTAGGGTTTACACTTTTTATAAAGTAATGGAATTCCGAAAATAATATGTCAGATAATATAACATGTATTTAGACAGCATCTTTTATTCTTTTTATAATACGAGGTATGTACTGCTATTGAGGGGGATTTACGTTGAATAAAGAAAGAATAGTACTAATTGGAAATGGGATGGCCGGTGTCCGGTCTATTGAAGAAATATTAAAAATTAACCCGAATCGGTTTCATATTACTATTTTTGGTGAAGAGCCTTATCCGAACTATAACCGTATTCAATTGTCAAAGGTCCTTCAAGGAGATACAACGATCGCTGACATTACGCTAAACGACTGGAACTGGTACGAAGAACAAAACATTCAGCTTTATCCAGGTGAAGGGGTAACGCGGATTGATACAGAAGCAAAATGTGTTCATACCACAAAAGAGCGGACAGTCCAATATGACAAACTTATTATTGCGACAGGCTCGGTTCCTTTTATTATTCCGGTGCCGGGGCATGAGAAAAAAGGCGTAACCGCATTCCGTGATATTAAAGACTGTGAAAAAATGATCGATGCGTCCAAAGAATTCAAAAAAGCGTCCGTTATTGGAGGAGGTCTTCTCGGACTCGAAGCTGCACGCGGGCTCTTGAATCTAGGCATGGAAGTAAACGTTATTCATCTGGCCGACTTTTTAATGGAGCGCCAGCTCGATGAAACAGCCGGTAAAATGCTGCAGAAAGAGCTGGAAAAGCAAGGAATGAACTTCCTTATGCAAAAGCAGACAGCCGAGATTTTAGGGGAGAACCGGGTAGAAGGTATCCGCTTTAATGACGGCGAAGAAATCGAAACGGATCTGGTCGTGATGGCGGTCGGTATCCGGCCGAATACATCATTGGCGAAAGAGAGCGGTATTGCCGTAAACCGGGGCATTCTTGTCAACGACTTTATGGAAACCAATATCCCAGATGTGTACGCGGTTGGGGAATGTGCCGAGCACCGCGAAGTCGTCTACGGCCTTGTGGCTCCGCTTTATGAGCAGGGCAAGGCAATGGCAGCGCACATTTGTGATACACAGGCTCCCGGCTATGCAGGCTCAGTTCTGTCCACACAGTTAAAAGTTTCGGGTGTGGATGTATTCTCGGTCGGTGAAATTGTAGAAGATGAAGAAACGAAGACAATTAAAATGTTTGATGACTGGAAAGGCACATACAAAAAGGTCTTAATCCGTGACGGAAAAATGGCCGGTGCTGTTTTGTTTGGGGACACAAGTGAAGGAAATAAGCTGCTTCGCCTGATTAATAAGAAAGCGGATGTAGAGGAATACATCGGTGCGGCGGAAGAAGGCACTGGTGGAGCGAGCCTGGTGGCATCTATGGATGACAGCGAATTGATCTGCGGCTGTAACGGCGTATCAAAAGGCACCATCATGGAAGCGATCAAACGTGACGGGCTGACAACTGTGGATCAAGTAAAAGCCTGCACGAGTGCATCCCGTTCATGCGGCGGCTGTAAACCACTCGTTGTAGACCTGCTTGCCCATACATTAGGAGATGGATTTGACACATCGAACCAAAAAGAAGCGATCTGCGGCTGTACCACGCTTTCGCGTGATGAAGTTGTTGAGGCAATTCGTGAAAAAGGGCTGACTCATACAAAAGAAGTGATGAATGTGCTTGGCTGGGAAACAGACGGCGGCTGTTCAAAGTGCCGTCCAGCACTGAACTATTATTTAGGCATGATTAATCCGAAAGAATACGAGGATGAAAAAGCCTCTAAATTTGTGAACGAGCGGATGCATGGCAATATTCAAAAAGATGGCACCTATTCAGTTGTACCGCGGATGTATGGCGGTGTAACGTCAGCGAATGACCTGAGGAAAATTGCGGATGTAGCAGATAAATATAATGTGCCGCTCATCAAAGTAACCGGCGGCCAGCGGATTGATTTATTCGGTGTGAAAAAAGAGGATCTGCCGGGTATGTGGGCGGATTTGGATATGCCGTCCGGCTATGCGTACGGAAAAACATTACGAACGGTTAAAACCTGTGTCGGTGAAAGTTTCTGCCGCTTCGGCACCCAGGATTCCATGAGCATGGGAATCCAGATGGAAAAGAAATTCGAGCGAATCGGCACACCGCATAAAGTGAAAATGGCCGTATCTGCCTGCCCGCGCAACTGTGCAGAATCTGGCATCAAGGATATTGGAGTCGTGGGTGTAGACGGCGGCTGGGAAATATACGTTGGCGGAAATGGCGGAACCCATCTGCGGGCAGCTGATCTTTTCTGCAAAGTAAAAACGAACGAAGAAGTAATGGAAATGACAGGTGCATTTATGCAGTATTACCGGGAGGATGCGGTATATCTTGAACGGACGGCGGCCTGGGTAGAGCGTGTCGGCCTTGACCATATTAAAGAAGTTCTGTCCGATAAAGCAGCGCGTGATGCGCTGAACGCCCGGATCGACGAAGCACTGTCTGTCACAACAGAGCCGTGGAAAGAAGTAATCGAAAGCGAAAAAATCCGAAAAGAACTATATGAAACAGAGCTTGTGAGCACAACAAAATAAAAGGGGGCCATGAACATGGAAAAAACATTGGAGAAGGTACGGATCGCATCCATTGCGGATTTACCGGAGAAAATGGGAAAAACCGTCCGGGTGGGAGAGCTGGAACTGGCTGTGTTTAAACTTGGAAATGGCACGGTCAGAGCGATTGAAAACCGCTGCCCCCATAAAGGCGGGGTGCTCGCAGAAGGAATTGTCAGCGGCGAGCACGTTTTCTGCCCGATGCATGACTGGAAAATTTGTACGACAGACGGTAAAGTACAGGCACCAGATACCGGCTGTGTGTCCACTTATAAAGCCGTTATTGAAAATGGCGACGTATTTCTACTTGTGTAAAAAAGGAATTTGTTTAAGAGGGGAATAAAGCAATGAATTTTGTGAAACCCGAACAGGTCGTAGAAAATATGGTTCATGCTGGAGCAGTGAAAGCGAATTTATCTGTAAAAGATTTGCTGATCCGCAGCGCACTTTCTGGCGTTTTTTTAAGCTATTCTGTTACACTCGCCATGACAGCAACTGAACAAACGGGCACTGGAATAGTTGGGGCATTACTTTTTCCAGCCGGGTTTGTATTAATCATTTTGCTTGGCTTGGAATTGCTGACTGGTAATTTTGCTCTTATTCCACTTACTGTAATGGAAAAAAAAGCATCTGTTCAGCAAATGTTATCAAACTGGTCCTGGGTATTTATCGGACATTTACTCGGTTGTTTATTTTATGCTTTTCTTTATTATGTGTCCTTTCATCATGCAGCAGACCAGTCAGTGATTGAACAAATTGTTAAAACAGCAGAAGCCAAAACGATTGGATATGCAGCACTTGGAGCATCTGGACTTGCCATCGTTTTTACAAAAGCCATTTTATGTAACTGGATGGTAGCGCTGGGTGCTGTAATGGCTATGACATCAAGCAGCGTAGGGGGGAAAGTTATTGCCATGTGGCTGCCCATCTTCATCTTTTTCGCTCAAGGGTTTGAGCATGCAGTGGTTAACATGTTTGTTATTCCAGCTGGAATTTTATTCGGCGCCAATATTTCGCTTGCCGATTGGTGGTTGTGGAATCAAATCCCTGTTACGTTAGGTAATATTATAGGAGGTTGTTTATTAACTGGAATGGCTTTATATGCAACACATAAAAATAAAAGAAGCTCTCTTTCGACTGTTATACTTGCAAAGTCGGGGACAAAATAAAAAAGGACCAGCTTGTACTTTAATGTACATATAAGCTGGTCTTTCTTTTTGCTAAAAGAGTGAAATGAGTAATTTAAAAAGAATTAAATTTTTATCAAAAAATGGTTGACGAATAAGGGAGAGACATATATTATAATCCATATAGAATTAATCGGATATAAAATCGATTAATAAACTTTATATTAACCGTGCTGATCAGACAACTGAAAGCACACGCCTTTCCAAAATGGCGTGTGCTTTTTTTATTGCCGTAGAAGGAGATGATGAAAATGAAAAGCGACTGTCATATGGTAGGTCGAACAATTGAATAAAAGCTGATCGGACAACCGAAGGCTCTCTGTTCTTTTCTGGCAGAGGGCTGTTTTCTTTTAAGGAGGAGGAGCAAAATGAGTGTCTTAATACAAGTAAAAGAAAAAGCATTTGGAATAGCGGACAAACGCACAGTGGTGCTTGACGATATACATTTGGACATTAATGATGGTGAATTTTTAACCATTATCGGGCCAAGCGGATGCGGTAAAAGTACACTATTAAAAATTGCTGCAGGGCTGGATACAGAGTACAGAGGCAGTGTGAACATTCATGGCCGGGAAGTCAAGAAACCGGGTATTAGTCAGGGGTTTATTTTTCAAGAACATCGCCTGTTTCCGTGGCTGACTGTGGAACAAAACATTGCGGCAGACTTGAATTTGCGCGATCCAAATGTGAAAGCAAAAGTTCAGGAACTGATTGATATTGTCCGGCTGACAGGAAATGAAAAGGCGTACCCGGCTGAATTGTCCGGAGGTATGTCGCAGCGTGTGGCTATCGCACGAGCACTGCTCCGCGAACCAGAAGTTCTGCTGCTTGATGAGCCGTTCGGTGCGCTTGATGCGTTTACCCGCAAGCATCTGCAGGATGTGTTGGTCGATATTTGGCAGAGAAAAAAAATCACAATGATTTTAGTGACCCATGACATTGATGAGTCGATTTACTTGGGAACACAGCTGGCGATTCTGCGGGCCAAACCAGGCCGTCTTCAAAAGTGGCTGCCCATCGAGCTGCCTTTTCCACGAAATCGAACAGATACATCCTTTCAATATTTACGTCAAAAAGTGCTGGAAGAGTTCGAAAAAACAGAACATTCTGATTACTCAGAAGGCGCAGGAATTTAGGAGAAATAATTATGAGAAAATGGCTGTTTTTAATTCTATCATTGTTGTTTTTAGCTGCATGCTCCGCGGAAACGTCGGGAGAGCAGAAAAAATTGAAAGAGATCGATATTGGCATTCAACAAAGCCTCAGCCCCATTTGGATTGCTAAGGAAAAAGGCTGGTTTGAAAAAGCGTTTAAAGAAGAAGGCGTGAAAGTAAACTGGATCGAGTTTCAAAGCGGGCCTCCTCAATTTGAAGGACTGGCAGCAGGCAAGCTGGACTTTTCACAGGTCGGCAATTCACCGGTCATCAGCGGGCAGGCGGCAGGAGTATCTTTTGAAGAAATTGCCATTACGGAAGAAGGCCGCAGAGGCAACTCGATTATTGTAAAGAAAGGAAGCCCAATCAAATCAATTGAGGATCTAAAAGGAAAAAAGGTAGCCGTTGCGAAAGGAAGCGGAGGATTTGACTTTCTGCACAAAGCGTTAAAATACGCGGGTGTATCCCCAGATGACGTAGAGATGATCCAGCTGCAGCCGGATGAAGCAATGCCGGCGTTTGAAAATGGATCGGTCGATGCCTGGGCGATCTGGGAGCCATTTGTTTCTCTACAGTCGCTGAAAAATGGAGCAACGGTTTTAGCGAATGGTGAAACCATTGATACATATTCTCCAGGATTCACGATTGTACGCAGCCAATTTGCAGACAGTTACCCAAAAGAAGTAGAAAAGTTTCTTCAAGTTTATGATAAAGCCGTTCAATGGCAAAAAGAAAACAAAGAAGAAACCATTGCCATCTATGCGAAGGTAAAAGACCTTGATCCATTAATTGTAGAAAATGTGCTGAATAACACAGAAGCACTGAACGAGCCGATCACTGAAGAGATTATTCAATCACAGCAGGAAACAGCTGATTTTCAATACAAGCTTGGTGCGATTGATAAAAAAATCGATGTGTCGGAAGTAGTAGACAATCAATTTATTGAAAAAGTAAAACAGGCATCTGAAGAAGCCAAATAAGCTGGATCGGTAACAGAACAGATCTCGAAGGAGGAAACATCATGAGGAAGTGGCTGTTTTTAATCATATCATCATTACTTTTAGCTGCATGCTCCGCAAAAACGTCAGGAGAGGAGCAAGAATTAAAAGAGATTAATATTGGTATTCAACAAAGCCTCAGCCCGCTTTGGATTGCAAAAGAAAAAGGCTGGTTTGAAGAAGCGTTTGAAAAAGAAGGAATCAAAGTAAAATGGACCGAGTTTCAAAGCGGGCCGCCTCAATTTGAAGGGCTGGCAGCAGGCAAGCTGGACTTTTCACAAGTCGGAAACTCCCCTGTTATTGGCGGTCAGGCAGCGGATGTTCCATTTAAAGAAATTGCCCTTTCCCAGGATGGACTGAAAGCCAATGCGATCTTGGTGAAGAAGGGAAGTTCCATTCAATCAATTGAGGATTTAAAAGGAAAGAAAGTAGCGGTGGCGAAAGGAAGCAGCGGCTTTGACTTTCTCCATAAAGCATTAAAAAAGGCTGGTGTATCGCCAGACGATGTCGAAATCATTCAGCTGCAGCCGGATGAAGCAATGCCGGCATTTGAAAATGGGGCAGTGGATGCCTGGTCAATCTGGGAACCATTTGTCTCACTGCAGACCATTCAAAATGATGCGGAAATTTTAGCGAATGGTGAAACGCTGCACTCATACTCGCCGGGCTTCACTCTTGTCAGAAACGGATTTGCTGAGGAGCATCCAGAGGAAGTTGAGCGTTTCCTTGAGGTTTATAACAAAACGGTTGATTGGCAAAAAGCAAACAAAGAAGAAGCCGTCTCCATTTACTCCGAAATTAAAGAGCTCGATAAAGATGTAGTAGAAAGCGTACTGAACAATACAGAACCACTGAATGAACCTATCACCGAGGACATTATCAAAGCACAGCAGGAAACAGCTGATTTTCAATATGACCTTGGTGTTATTGATAAGGAAATTGATGTATCTGAAGTAGTAGATAATCAGTTTATTGAAAAAGTGAAGAAGGAGGGGGCGAAATGAAAACAGCAGCTTATGTCGGATTAAGTGGAAAGGAAAAAGCAGCAAAAGTCAAAAAAGCAAGGACCATTCCACCGTGGCTTAAAGGATTCGTTGTGCCGATCATTATTCTGGCTTTATGGCAGTATGCAGGAAGTGCCGGATTAATCTCTGAAACAGTGCTGCCGACACCGCTTGCTATTCTTGCGTCGTTTTATGAGCTGGCAGTATCGGGGGAACTGGCTGACAATATGAAAATCAGTATTGCACGGGCAGCCGGCGGGTTTCTGCTCGGCGGCGGGCTGGGTCTTTTATTTGGAATCCTGGTTGGATTTTCAAAGAGAACGGAGTCCTATCTAGATCCATCTTTGCAAATGCTCCGTACTGTTCCGCATTTGGCCGTAACACCGCTCTTTATCTTATGGTTTGGGTTTGATGAACTATCTAAAGTGCTGTTAATTGCACTTGGCGCATTTTTTCCTATCTACATTAATACCTTTCTCGGTATTCGGGGCGTAGATGCCAAGTTGTTTGATGTGGCACGTGTTCTGGAATTCAGCTGGCGCCATCAAATTACACGCCTTATTTTACCGGCTGCACTGCCAAACATTTTACTTGGTGTTCGGCTGTCTCTTGGTATTGCATGGCTTGGCCTTGTAGTGGCAGAGCTGATGGGATCGAGTGCTGGTGTCGGCTACATGATTATGGATGCCCGCCAGTTTTCGCAGACGGAAAAGGTGTTTGTCGGAATTATCATTTTTGCGGTTGTGGGAAAATTAACAGATTCATTTGTGAGACTGCTTGAACGAAAGTTATTAAAGTGGCGCAGCAGTTTTAAAGGAACCAATTAATAAAGGAGAGAGATAAATGGAAATTTTATGGTTTATTCCAACACATGGTGACGGTCGTTATTTAGGAACAGATATTGGCGGAAGAGAAGCGGATCACACGTATTTTCGACAAGTGGCCCAAGCGGCTGACCGGCTTGGCTACACAGGTGTACTGCTTCCAACTGGAAAATCATGCGAAGATCCATGGCTGACTGCAGCTGCACTCGCCGCAGAGACTACAAGACTAAAATTCTTGGTAGCACTGCGCCCTGGTTTAATGCAGCCATCTGTTGCTGCACGTATGACGTCTACATTGGACCGCTTATCCAACGGACGTGTACTTATTAATGTTGTTGCTGGTGGTGATCCTGTTGAACTTGCAGGAGATGGCCTATTTCTTAAACACGACGAACGGTATGAGGCGGCGGATGAATTTTTAACGATTTGGCGCGGCCTGCTGAAAGGTGAGACGGTAAATTATGACGGGAAATATGTAAAATCAGAAGGCGGCGAATTATTGTTCCCACCTGTTCAACAGCCGACACCACCTGTTTATTTTGGAGGCTCCTCGCCTGCTGGCCAGCAGGTAGCAGCTGCCCATTCGGATGTGTATTTAACATGGGGCGAACCGCCGGCTCAAGTTAAAGAAAAAATTGACAGTGTACGCCAGCAGGCTCGAAAAGAAGGGCGCACAGTCCGGTTTGGCATTCGCCTTCATGTCATTGTACGCGAAACAAACGCAGAGGCATGGGCGGCAGCAGATCGGTTGATTTCTCACTTGGATGATGAAGTGATAGAAAAAGCCCAGCAAAAACTAAGCCGTCATGATTCAGCCGGACAGAGCAGGATGGCTGCGCTTCATAGAAAAGGAAAAGAAGCAGATCTTGAGATCAGCCCAAACTTATGGGCAGGAATTGGGCTTGTACGAGGCGGTGCCGGCACAGCACTTGTTGGTGATCCTCAAACGGTTGCGGCTCGTATAAAGGAATATCAAGACCTCGGAATTGAAAGTTTTATTTTTTCAGGATATCCTCACCTGGAAGAATCATATCGATTTGCAGAGCTTGTCTTCCCGCTTCTTTCATTTGGCCAAGGTGAAGATTTAGGGCGTTCAAGAGGAAATATTGGAGAAACGATTGGCAATAGCATTTTAGCCGGAAAAATTAAAAGTCATACAGTGTGAAAAAACAGCTTTGACCTTATATCGGAAAAATAAGCCGCTGATTGGTCAGCCAAAAGCGCCTGAATGCACGAATGCGTTCAGGCGCTTTTTCTATACATTTGGGCGGGGAGGAAACCGGATGAATATTGATCACTTAGAAGCCTTTATATACGCAGTTCATTTTAATAGTATTCATAAAGCGGCGGACGCCTTATTTTTATCACAGCCTACAGTGACAGCGCGTATCAAAACACTAGAGCGCGAGCTGGAACAGCAGCTGTTTGACCGGAGCGGAAGAGGCGTTTCATTAACGGAAAAAGGCAGAGAGTTTCTGCCATATGCCGAGCAAATCGTTCAAACATACGAGCAGGCCAAAAAGCTGCTTCGGAGAGAATCTGCCCAGAAAGAATGCGTGATTGGAGCAAACCTGATTTCTTCTCAATACTTTCTTCCGCATGCATTGCCATTATGGAAGGAAGCGTTTCCTGAATGGCGCTTTACTGTTGTATCGGCATCCAATGATCTGCTTGTTGAAAAGCTTTTACGCAAAGAATTGCATATTGCTTTTATGAAAGAAGCTGCCCATGATGCGCTAGAGCAGCAGCCTATCCTAGACAATTCAGTTCGGCTGGTGACACTGCCGGGGCATGCCTTTGTTGGAAGAACAGATATTTCAGCGGCAGAGTTAGCGTCGGAGCCAATGGTGTTTTTTGAATGCGGCGCTTTTGACTGGAACAGAGTGCATAAAATATTCGAGGCAGCCCATGTAAAGCCGCGTATTGAATTTCAAGTCGGGCATCTGGAAGTAGCCAAATCCCTGATTAAAAGCGGAGCGGGCATCGGTTTTTTACCCTCGTTATGCATAAAAAATGAACTGGAGCAGGAAGAGCTAATTGAAATCGAAACGTCTCATCTTCTTCAGTTAAAACAACATATATATGGTGCCTATTACGGGACTGAACCGCCGCCATTATGGGAATTTGTCCAGCACTTTGCCGGTATGTTCAGCGGAAGCAGCAAGCAGTCGAGCATTCATTAACTTTTTTAATGAAAACAATAAATCTTTCTATCGGCAAAAGCATTTCTTTTTCAATATCCGGGTGGTAGGATAAGTGTCAATCACCGAAAGCTGATTAATCTTACCAACTAACTAAGAATAAGGAGGGAACAGAAGTGGGATACAAGATTAGTTTACTGGATCAAAGCCCGATCTTTGAAAATGAAAGTGCATTTGATTCCTTGCGGCACACTGTTCAGCTGGCACAAAACGCTGAAAAATGGGGATATTACCGCTTTTGGGTGTCAGAGCATCATAACGCGGAGCAGCTGGCTGGTTCATCGCCAGAGGTGCTGATTGCCTATTTGCTGGCTAAAACAAATAAAATCCGAATCGGATCGGGAGGCGTGATGCTGCAGCATTACAGCCCTTACAAAGTGGCGGAGAATTTTAATGTTTTATCTTCTTTAGAGCCAGGACGGGTGGACCTTGGCATTGGGAAAGCTCCGGGCGGGCTTCCGCTTTCCACAAAAGCACTTCAATATGGAACCGTCAATGACGGGCATGATTTTGAAGGGAGACTGACGCTGCTTGGGCAAATTTTAGAAAATACCATTCCGGAGGGTCATCCTCTTTCAGGAGTAAAAGCCAGCCCCAATCCGCCAGAGCGGCCTGACTATTATTTGCTTGGTGCCAGCGCCAAAAGCGCAGAATTGGCTGCGAAGAACGGCTGGAATTTCGTTTTTGCCCACTTTATTAACAGTGATATCAGTATTTGGGAAGAAGCGGCTCAAGCATATCAAAAACAGAAAAAGAAAGGCAAACTTGTGATGGCATTATCGGTTTTTGCGGCTTCGAGCCAGAAAGAAGCAGAAGAGAGGGTGGGAAACCAGCTTGTTCATAAAGTCTTTTTAAAAAGCGGCCGCAGCGTAACGGTTCAATCATTTGAACAAGCAGAGAAATTCGGCCGGGAGTCGGGTGAAGCATTCCAAATAAAAGAACAAAAAATAAGCACAGTAGCCGGAACACCAGATTACATTCAGGAAGTGCTCACTCATTACCATCAAGCATACGGAGTTGAAGAGTTTATTCTTCATACGCCAATCGAGGATAGAAGGGCCCGTTTTAAGTCCTTCCAGCTGCTAAGCCCCATCGAACTATTCAGTGAAAAGAGGGAAGAATATGTCTCGTAAAAAACACATTCAGTTTGGGATTATGCTGCATGGGCCGGGAGGGCATATGAATGCATGGAAGGACCCGTCCGTACCAGCAGATGCGAGTGTGAACCTGGCGTACTACCAATCGGTCATTAAAAAAGCGGAAGAAGCAGGATTTACGTTTGCTTTTGTGGCTGACGGGCTTTATATCAATGAAAAGTCGATTCCGCATTTTTTAAACCGGTTTGAACCGATTACGATTTTGTCGGCTCTTGCATCCGTTACTTCTAAGATCGGTTTAGTTGGAACACTGTCGACTTCCTATAGTGAGCCGTTTACGGTGGCGAGGCAATTTGCTTCACTGGATAAAATCAGCGGAGGACGGGCTGGCTGGAACGTGGTGACATCGCCGCTGGAAGGATCGGCAGAAAACTACAGCAAAGATCAGCACCCGCCGCATGCGCTTCGCTATGAAATTGCTGAAGAATACCTGGAGGTCGTAAAAGGGCTTTGGGACTCATGGGAAGACGACGCTTTTGTCCGCAGCAGGGAAACCGGACAATTTTTTGACAGGCAAAAGCTGCATACCTTAAATCATAAAGGAACCTTCTTTTCGGTGAAAGGACCTTTGAATATTGAGCGGTCTGCTCAAGGACAGCCGGTTATTTTTCAAGCAGGCGCATCGGAAGCAGGTAAAAACCTGGCCGCAAAAGAAGCAGACGCTGTGTTTACCAATGCAGAAACATTAGAGCAGGCACAGGCTTATTATCGGGATGTGAAAAAAAGAGCGGAAGCGTTCGGTCGGAACAGGGAGGAAATCCGTGTGTTCCCGGGCATTCATCCGGTTATGGGAGCGACAGTAGAAGAAGCTGAAGAAAAGTATCGTGCGATTCAAAGCCTGGTCTCCATTGATGAAGCACTGAATTATTTAGGCCGCTTTTTTGACCACTTTGACTTTAGTGTGTATCCGCTTGATGAACCATTTCCGGAGATCGGTGCGATTGGCCAAAACAGCTTCCGGTCCACAACAGATAAAATTAAAGAACGCGCACGCAAGCACAAGTTGACACTTCGGGAAGTGGCACTTCAAGTGACAACACCGAAAAGTGCCCTGTTTGGCACTTATGAGCAGGTGGCTGACCAGCTGATTCAATGGGCAGAGCAGGAAGGGGCGGATGGTTTTATTCTCGGTTCACCCGTTTTAAGCAGCGGGCTGGCGGATTTTATCGATCACGTCCTGCCGATTTTACAAGCAAAAGGATATTATAACTCGGAATATCAAGCAGATACACTGCGTGGCAATTTAGGACTGCCGTTTAAAGAAAATCGCTATACAAAACAAACCGTTTAAGGGAGGAAAGCTTTATGTCAACATCATTATCAGTCGTTGTCTGGTCTAAAGAAGGCTGCCATTATTGCAAGGAAGTAAAAGAATACTTGAAGAAAAAACAAATTCCTTTTCGGACAGTAGACGTCACCAAAGCAGACGACCGCCGGGATATTTTAGAAACAAAGTATGGTGTGCGCCACGTTCCAGTTGTGGAAATCGGGAAAAACGGTATTTATGAAGGAATAACAGAAGTGGGATTGGACCACATAAAAAAAGCGATTGCCCGTCATGCAGAGTCTGAGAAATTTTTATCACTTTAAACCGACTAAATAGATGAGAATAATAAGTTAAGAGGAGTGTTTGAAATGACCCATCTTATCCGGCTGGCATCTGCAGAAGATGCAGATGCCATTTTGGATCTCACATTGAAAGCTTATCAGCCTATTCGGGATTTGAACATTCGTTTCTCCGCTGCCCATGCGGATAGGGAGCTTGTGCTTCACAATCTTACTCAAAATGCCACGTATCTGCTTGAAAAGAATGGAAGAATAGCGGCTACCGTAACGGTTCGTTATCCATGGGCTGATCCAGGTCACGAAGCTTATCCGTTTATTTGGTGGTTTGCTGTGCATCCGGATTTTAAGCAAAAAGGAATAGGGTCAGCATTACTGTCTTATGTGGAGGAGGAAGTTTTAACAAAACAGGTCAAAGCGCCTGCTGTGTACCTGGCGACCGCAACGCGCCACCCCTGGCTGGTCGGAATTTATGAGCGACGCGGCTACAAGACATTTAAAGAAAAAGTGCATGAAGGCGATAACATTGTGTTTCTTCGAAAAATATTAAATCCATCTTTGTACGAACTGATTGAGAAAAGAGAATCTATTACCAGCACGTAAGGTGCAGACAGGAGAAGAATGATGAAAAAATATTTTGTGTTCCTTCTAGCACTCCTACTGGCAGCGGTAACGGCAGCCTGCTCGCCAAAAGAAAATGCCGGCACTACAGAAGCGGAAGCCGGCAGCGGAACGTCCTCTTCGAAGGCGAAAACGATTATCGTCGGAACGGGTACCCAGTTTCCAAACGTATGCTTCTTAGATGAAAACGGGAAACTGACCGGCTATGATGTGGAGCTTGTTCGTGAAATCGATAAAAAACTTCCTGAGTACAACTTTGAATTTAAAACGATGGAATTTTCCAATCTTTTATTAAGCCTTGAAACAAACAAAATTGATTTTATTGCCCATCAGATGGAAGTAAATGAAGAACGTCAGGAGAAATTTCTATTTAATAAAGAACCATACAATGTGTTTCCGCTTCATGTAGCCGTCAATCAAAAAAACAATGACATTCATTCTATTAAGGACCTGAAAGGAAAAAAAGCAGTGGTTAGCGCTACAAGCAATTCAGCCGTCTTCCTTGAAAAATACAATAAGGAACATAATGCCGGCATTGAAATTGTCTACTCTGGACAGGGAGCAGACGACACAACGAACCAAATCCGAACTGGACGTGCGGATGCCACGATCACAACTCCGTTTGCTGTGGACTTTTTAAATGAACAGGCAGATGCCCAGCAAAAAGTAGTAGGGGAGCCTTTATTAAATTCAAAAGTTTATTTTCTGCTTCGTAAAGACGAAACGGTGCTGCAGCAACGTATTGATGAAGCATTAGTAGAGTTGAAAAAAGAAGGAGTGGTCAGTGAGCTGAGCAAGAAATGGCTGGGCGCTGACTACACAGTCGAATTTTAATCATAACAGGGAGGGATTCCTATGGGCAAAGCATTCGATCTTACCTTGGTCTGGGGGTTTCTTCAGGAACTCATCCCTTATTTAGGTGTAACGCTGAACATTTTATTTGTTTCCATCCTGGCCGGAATGGTATTAGGGATTGCTGCGGCAGTCCCCAGGCTTTTCCGCCTGCCCGTTCTTGCACAGCTGGTGATGCTGTATGTTTCGTTCATACGGGGAACCCCCATTTTAATTCAGCTTTTCCTGGTTTTTTACGGCGTACCGGCTTTATTGCTTTTTATAGGAATCGATGTTTCACGAATGGATGCCGTTTACTTTGTAATGATCACATATGCCATCAGCAACGGTGCTGTTTTTTCAGAAATTTTTCGAAGTGCCATTCAATCAGTTGATTATGGCCAGACAGAAGCAGCGCTGTCTGTCGGGATGAAAGATTATCAAAGTTTTTTCCGCATTGTTTTGCCGCAGGCGTGGAATATAGCTCTTCCAAACATAGCCAATTCCGTGATCGGCTCATTAAAAGATACTTCTCTTGCTTTTACGATTGGCGTCATGGATATGGTCGGGCGCGGGGAAACCTTAATTGCGTCTACTGCTCATGCGCTGGAAGTATATATTTCACTTTCCATCATTTATTACATGGTTGTATGGATGATGGAGAAAGCATTCAGCATCGTTGAAAGACGGGCAAACCGCTATAAGGGAACCATATTCCATCCTGCTTAATGGAGAAAGGAGGAACCAGCATGACAATCGATATTCTGTTTATTTGGACCGCTTTTAAGGAAATCAGCAAGGCCCTGCCCGTTACACTGATGCTTACTGCCGTTCCGCTGACGGCTGGCTTTTTTATTGGGCTGGCAGTAGCCCTGATAAGAATGTACAAAGTAAAGGGATTGACTGCTATTGCGAATGGCTATGTATCGTTTTTAAGAGGCACGCCCATTATTATGCATGTCATGCTTATTTATTTCGGGCTACCGCTGCTGATCGACTCGGCTGCAGAAAAGCTGGGCCTGCAAGCACATTCTGAAGAAATCCCGATTAGTGTATTTGTTTTATTGGCCTTGTTTCTAAGCGCGGGTGCTTATTTATCAGAAATTATTCGGTCCGGTATTTTAAGTGTTTCTAAAGGACAGATAGAAGCCGCGTACTCTGTTGGGATGAATACGTTTCAAATGATGAGGCGGATTGTACTGCCGCAGGCACTCGCGCAGTCTATCCCCAATTTAACGAATATTTTCATCGGGTTTCTGCATACCTCTTCCATCGCTTTTATTGTCTCTCAAAAAGAACTGACGGGAGCGGCGAACATTGTCGCATCCACTAACTTAAAATTCTTAGAAGCTTTTATTGCTGCAGGCCTCATTTACTGGATACTGACGATCCTGGCAGAAAGTATTTCATCTTTCGTTGAGAAAAAAGCAACGGCCTATGTAAAAGGAGGAGTTCGATGATTGAGCTAAGGGGCATTAAAAAAAACTTTCACCAGCAGGAAGTGCTCAAAGGAATTAACATGGCGGTTCAAAAAGGGCAGGTCGTTACAATCCTTGGGCCGAGCGGATCTGGAAAAACCACTTTGCTCAGATGCATGAATTTACTGGAACAGCCGGATGAAGGGATTATTCAAGTGGGTGACGTGACCATTGGGGCACAGGGAGCCAAGAAAAAAGAAGTGATTGCACTGCGCAGGCAGTCAGCTATGGTTTTTCAGCATTACAATTTATTCGCCCATAAAACGGTGATTGAAAATGTGATGGAAGGCCTGATCACCGCTCAAAGAGTAAAAAAAGCGGAAGCAAGAGAGCGAAGTGAGCAGGTACTGGCAAAAGTGGGTCTATTAGATAAAGTGAATCATTATCCGAGCCAGCTTTCCGGAGGGCAGCAGCAGCGTGTCGGGATTGCCCGGGCACTGGCTTTAAATCCAAAAGTGATTTTATTTGATGAACCGACTTCCGCACTTGATCCAGAATTGGTCGGAGAAGTGCTGGCTGTTATTAAAAGTATCGCTAAAGAAGGCATTACGATGGTGATTGTCACCCACGAAATGAGCTTTGCACGTGAAGTATCGGATCATGTCCTGTTCATGGACGGGGGGATGATTATCGAGGAAGGAACACCAGAGGAGGTTTTTCAAAAACCAAAACAAGAACGGACAAAACGCTTTTTACGGCGGCTGTCTGGTGAAACGGATGAATTATTATCGCAGCAGCCACAGATGCGGCCGCAAAAAAATCCGAATATTCTGCCGAAAGGAGTTACGGGCCATGTCGTATGAATACCGGGAAGAGCTGGAGAATGGTTTAGAAGCTTTATTTGAAATAAATAAACAAAGAAAAAGTAAAACGGCCGCTGCTGAAGAAAGGAATGAAGAAATCACTGAAGCAAATAATGAGTCCTTCAAAAAGGAGGAAGATAAAAATGATTCATCTGAAAATTGAACAGCTAATAGAATCGGATAAAGAAACTGTACGGCAGTTGCTATTAGAGAGCTACCAGCAATATGAAAAAGAATTTACAGATAAAGAAGCTTGGAGGAATTATATTGAACAAATCAGCAGATCAGTCGATAATCCGAATATTGACTGCATCCTGGTGGCAAAGCAGAAGGAAGAACCGATTGGAACACTCCAGTTGTTCAAAAACGCTGAAGCAGCCTATGAGCGGCCGGAGCTTGATATTCAAGCACCGATTGTCCGGCTGCTTGCTGTGCACCCGAAAGCCCGCGGTCAGGGAGTAGCGAAAGCGCTGCTTAAAGAAAGCCTCTTATATGCGAGAAGCCAGGGAGCCGCTCACCTTTACCTTCATTCAGGAGACATTATGCAAAAAGCGATTCAATTATATGAATGGCTCGGCTTTAAGCGGGATCACTCAAAAGAGTTTTTTAACCGGGACGTGCATGTAAAATGCTTTCGATACGATTTAACAGAAAGGAGAGAATGGCTTGAACCGGATGACGTTAGAAAAAGATCTTATCCAGATACGCCGCCACCTTCACCAATTTCCGGAATTGTCACAGGAGGAATTTGAAACAACGAAATTCATAGCCAGCCAGCTGCTTAAAAGTGGAATCAAAGTACGGCCGACCATTTTAGAGACCGGCGTGTTTGCCGATATAGAAGGGACCCATCCCGGACCAACGATTGCGATTCGGGCTGACATTGACGCACTGCCCATTCAGGAACAGACAAATCTGCCTTATCGTTCTCGTATCCCCGGCAAAATGCATGCATGCGGGCACGATTTTCATACAGCGGCTGTGCTCGGGGCGGCTTACTTACTAAAAGCGGAACAGGCTGAACTGAGAGGGAAAATACGCTTGATTTTCCAGCCGGCAGAAGAATATGGGGCCGGTGCCCAAAAAGTACTGCGTGATGGCCAGTTGAAGGACGTAGATGCGATTATCGGCCTTCATAACAAGCCGGATCTGCCGGTGGGGACCGTTGGTATTAAAAGCGGGCCATTAATGGCGGCAGTAGACCGGTTTAAAGTCGTCATAAAAGGAAAAGGGGCGCATGCTGCGCTGCCACAAAACGGTCATGATCCTATTACCGCTTCTGCTCAATTGATTACAGCCCTTCAGACGATTGTCAGCCGCAGCATATCACCTCTGGAAAGTGCAGTAGTAAGTGTCACAAGAATTGAAGGAGGAAATACGTGGAATGTGCTGCCGGAAACCGTCACGATTGAAGGGACAATACGAACATTTGACCCCGAAGTCCGTACACAGGTAAAAGAACGCTTTTATGCTTTAACGGAACAAATAACAGGTGCGTTCTCAAGTAAAGCCGCTATTGACTGGTTTGAGGGTCCGCCGCCGCTCATGAATCATGCTGCTGTAGCAGAAGCAGCATGGGTCGCTGCAGAGCAATACGGTTTAAAAGTAATTGAACCGGAACTTTCAACGGCTGGAGAAGACTTTGCCTATTATCTGCAGCATATACCCGGTGTCTTCGCGTTCTTTGGTACAAATGGAGACGAGGATTGGCATCATCCTTCGTTTACAGTAGATGAAACAGCACTTATAGAAGCAGCTTATTTTTTATACCATAGTGCAAAAGAGCTTTTGCTCCAGCAAACAGCGATCACTAAAATAAAATGGGTGAATCGAGTATAGAAAGAAGGAGAATGACCATGAAATTTCTGCTGTTTTCATTCTATCGGCAGGCGTTTGGCCATCAATTTCAAAGTATCAGCGTAGATGGGCTTGAAGAAGCGGAACAGCAGGAGCAAATTATCCGTTTTGCAGAAGAAGTCATGCCCTTGTAAACAAGGAGCTGGCTGTATAAGGAAAAGAGTACAGAAAAAGCAAGTTTTTTTATAAAACCAACTTTACAAATAGGATTAATTGTTTTAAAATAAATTTAAATCTTACATGAGCCGTCTGGACCACTAGAGGCCTTTTACGTGAAACATATTCGTTTCACGTAAAAGGCCTCTTTTATTTTAAACAAAAGGGTGATTAACATGGCAGATGTACAGTATGTACAATGGATCAGCAAGCCGGCGATGGGCGGGGAGGTGGTTCATGGTATGAAGACCGGAAGAAAGCTTGGATTTCCAACGGCTAACCTCAGCCAGTCACCTGATTCGATTGAAAATGGTGTGTACGGCGTGCAGGTCCAAATTGAAGATGAACTACTGAACGGGGTTATGAATATAGGCGTAAAGCCGACATTTGGCTCTCGTTTTGAGCGCATCACAGAAATTCATCTCTTTGATTTCCAAGGTGATCTCTACGGAAAAAAGATCCAATGTGTGCCTCTCTTTCGGATTCGGGATGAACAAAAGTTTTCATCCTTTCATTCATTGCTGCAACAGATAAAGGAGGATGTAAACTATGCAAGAACTGTATTCAGCCGCCACGGCGCCGTTCAAAGACAGCGCATTTCTTAATTTGCCTAATACCCGGTTTTATGAATGGTGCCATAAGCAGTATGGGCTTAATCGGGGGGTGCTTAATACAATCGACAATTGGTTTTATGATTATGGAATTATCAACGTCATGTCCCGGCGTATCTATATGTTGGCTTTTTTGGACTATGTAAAAGAAGCAGGGCTTCGGAGCAATGGACAAAAATTTATAAAATTCGGGCATGGCGGTCTTTCAGAAAAGTTAAAAGAGTTTCTGGAGCTTCATGATGCCCACGCTTACAGCATTTAAAAGGAAAGGATGAATAAAATGACAAAAGCAGCAATTATCTATGGAGGCAACAGCAAGCAGTCCCGTTTAAAAGGAATTTTGGATAAAGCAGAATCTTATTTTAAAAAAGAGGGCATTGATACAGAAACCATTTTCGTTCACGATCTGCCGGCAGAAGATTTAATTTTAGCCAATTTTAATAGCGAGCCCATTTTAAAAGCAAATAAAACGGTAGAAGAAGCGGACATTGTAGTGGTGCTGACACCTGTCTACAAAGCCGCATACACTGGCATTTTAAAAACATATCTTGATTTGCTTCCCCAAAAAGGGCTGGAAGGAAAAACAGTTCTTCCGCTCGTTCTTGGAGGCTCGTTTGGCCACCTGCTGGCTATTGACTACGCACTGAAACCAGTTTTATCTGCTCTTGGCGCTACTAATATTTTAAGCGGTGCGTATGTACTTGATACACAAGTGGAAAAAACAGAAGACCTGGAATACATTCTGGCATCGGAAATTAGTGAGCGGCTGGACCGGGTGCTCACTTTATCGAAAGAAGAAGCCGGCCGTTATCTTGCTTTAAAATAAGAATATTTATTTGGTGATATTTGGAGAAATTTTCAGCTTGTATATAAAGCCTTTGTTTAGAAGGCTTTATATACAAGCTTTTTTGGCGAATGAACAAAAAAACGCATTGATCTATATTGAACATATGTGTCCAAATACATAAAAAGGACAAAATAGAACACCTGGCTTAGGCCCGGTGTTCTAGATTAGAGAGGGGGTGAAATTCCTTATAAATAGGAAAGAAACTATATTAGTGTTTAATGATAGATTGCCTCTTCATTTTCGTGTGCCGTAACAATAGTGCTTTTATTAAAGGACTCATTCTTATAAAGATTTCTTTTCTGCTTGCCGATGTCCGTACCGTATACATGTATGGTGATGGCTGGCTCATCAAATGGGTTGCGAACACTGTGGATGTCAGTATTTGGCGGGTAAACAAAGGAAATATCATTTTCTTTGGCAACAACCGTTTCAATTATTTCCAAGCGAAACTCTTCCTCGTTATTATGTGCTACTTTTCGATATCTGGTTTCTTCAATCTTTCCTTCATATATGCCTACCAGCCCCCAGACTAAATGATCATGAATTGGTGCGGTTTGTCCAGGACCCCAAATAAAGGCGACTATAGAAAAGGCTTCATCTTGTGGTTTATACAGTAAAAATTGACTGTACTTTTCGCTCTTCGGTTTTTTGTAGTGTTCTGGCAGCAGTCCTTTTGTATTTAAAAGGGTTTGAAAAGCCGGCTGCAATTGGTCAATAATTTCCCTGTTTGTTTTAAAATCTTTTAAAACTTTTCTTACAGAAGCCTCAAATTGCTGTAACGTGTTGTTTATACTCATTCGCTCACTTCCTTTAATCGTTTTTTTATCTTAATGCTTACAGGTGGTCTTTGTATTATCATAAAATCAATTTAGATTTTTGTATAATTGGAAAATGGAAACATATAATTCAAAAAAAATGATTTATCAGGCATTTTTTTATAAAGTTGACTTGAACTATCGGAATAATAGTAATAAAATAATGCTAACAAATAGTGGATATGCCAACTAGACAACTAGAGGCCGCTTGGATAATTACAAATTCAGGGGCTGCGTAGTTTAGTTATGTTTTAAAACCCAAAACCCCTGAATTTTCAGTTGAAAATTCAGGGGTTTTTTATTGAAAAACAAGAGGCAGGAGTGAAAGCATGGATCTACGAACAATTAAAACATTTTATACTATTGCCCGACTGGGAAGTTTTCAAAAAGCAGCAGATGAATTGATGTATGTGCAGTCTACTGTCACGATGCAAATTCAAAAACTTGAGACAGACCTCGGCGTAAAATTAATTGAGCGAGGTAAAAAAATACATTTAACAGATGCCGGAAGAGTTTTTTTTGATAAAGCAGATTTGCTATTAAGGGACTTGGAATACGTACAAAATACAATGCACGAGTGGGTACATGGAGAAGCGGGGAAAATCCGAATCGGAGCAATAGAACCTATGGCAATTTACCGGCTTCCTGAAATATTAGAACCGTTTAACAAAAAATATCCTAAAGTTCAAATTAGTATACAAGTTAATAATACACAAACTTTAACTAAGATGATCAAGGATGGTGAACTGGATATTGCTCTTTGTAATACGCCTGTGTTAGATCATACTACATTGTTTGAACCGCTTTTAACCGAACAGGTTTCTTTATTATTACCGGCTGCACACCATTTAGCAGAAAGAGACGAAATATACTTGGCAGACTTTAAAAATGAAAGGCTGTTGCTGGGAGCATTCGTTTGTAATTACCGAATAAATTTAGAAAAATCCCTTGTTGAAGCTGGCATTCAACCACAAGTAGGACTGGAGATCAATAGTATGTCCGCATTAAAGGAATATGTTCAGGCAGGACTTGGGATTGCTGTTATTCCAGATGTCATTATAAGAACTCCTCCTGTTGGCACAACGACTAAGAAAGTAGTTGATTTAAATGTGGGAGTAGTAACAGGGATTTTACGAAAAACAAACAATATAACGGCGGGAACGGCTATTGAACGATTAATTGCATTAATAAAAGAAAATTTTTAAGTTCAAACGATTCAAATTTTTTGAATGTACGGTTTCTAATTATCAATTATACAAGTGCTAAAACATGAGATATACTGAGTCAAAATAATCTTTTCCGAGTAAACAACTTAGTTAAATCGGTTAAGGGAATGTAAGTCATTGTAAAGTAGGAAAGGAGAATATGATGGGAGCTAATGAAAGTAAACCTTTAAGCGGCATTCGAGTTCTTGAATTTGGGCAGATTGCAGCAGGCCCTTACACTGGTATGTTATTAGCAGACTTGGGTGCAGATGTTGTGAAAATTGAAAGGCCTGATGGAGGGGATGGAATGAGGTCATGGCCGCCTTTTTTCGAAAATGGCGAGCAGGGAGATTACAGTGCTAACTTTTCGTCCCTAAACCGCAATAAGCGCAGTGTTTCAATTGATTTTAAAAAAGAAGAAGATCTTCAGTTACTGCATGAGTTATGTATGAATACGGATGTGCTAATTGAAAATTTCAGGCCGGGTGTCTTAAATAAATATCAGCTTGGCTATGATCAACTTGCCAAAGGAAATCCAAAGATTATTTACTGCTCTATTTCAGGATACGGACAGAAAGGGCCATTTGCGCAAAAAGGAGCATTTGATGTTACAATCCAGGCATTTAGCGGGTTAATGAGTGTTACAGGAGAAGAGGATGGACCGCCTGTAAAATGTGGTGTTCCAGTCGCTGACTTTGCGGCAGGGTTATACGCTGCATACAGCATAGCTGCATCTCTTCAAAAAGCCAGCCGAGAAGGAAAAGGGGCTTATATTGACTGCTCGATGCTCGGCAGTGTATTAGGAATTTCAGCTTTACAAACAAGTGAATATTATGGAAACGGCTTTGCTCCAAAACGCTTAGGAACAGCACATCCAAGAAATGCACCTTATCAAGGGTTTAACGGATGTGATAAGCCTTTCGTAATTGCCGCAGGAAATGACAAACTTTGGTACGAAGTTTGCGAAGCGACAAATTTAGTAGAGCTGTATGATGACGCTCGCTTTCGAACCCAAACATTACGTGCAAAAAATCAAAAAGAATTAAAAGAGATCTTACAAAGTGTTTTTGCTACAAAAAGTGCTGAAGAATGGCTGACGGAATTTGATCAAAGAGGCGTACCTTCTGCACCCGTTAACGATTTTCAGGAAGCGCTGGACAGTCCGGTTACAAAATCACTTGATATCATACAAGACATCGAATTGCCAAACGGCTCACAAACAAAAACAATAGGATTCCCAGTAAAATTATCGGACTATGAGTTTGAAACCTTCCGAAACCCGCCTTTAATTGGAGAACACAATCAGGAAGTAATAAACGACTGGCTGAGGGAAAAAAGTATACAAAGCAATTAAATTTACAATGGTGCAGTTTGAAAACCAAGTATTCTGATGGAATTAGTAAAAATGGAGGGATGAAAGATGGTTGAGTTTTTAACAATGTCTCCTACTTCTGGAGATGGAAATTATATTAAAACCCCTTGGGAAAGAGAGCCTTCCTTTGCTTATAATAGGCAAATTGCTCAAACTGCAGAACAAACAGGGTTTACTTCACTGCTGCTGCCTGTAGGTACGCAATGCTTGGATGCTTCAATTGTTGCTGCGTCATTAATTCAATCTACTGAAAAATTGAATTACCTGTACGCGGCGAGACCAGGCTTCATTAGTCCAACGGTTTTTGCAAAGCAATTCTCTACTCTTGATTATCTTTCAGGCGGCAGAGCAGTTATTAATGTGGTAACAGGGGGATCGCCAGAGGAACTTGAGAAGGATGGAGATAGCCTGCCTCACCATTTGAGATATAAACGGACAGAGGAATTTATTCATATTCTTAAACGTCTTTTTTCTGAAGAAGTAGTCAATCACACAGGAGATTTTTATTCATTTAAAAATGCTTCATTATTTCCAAAGCCTGTTCAACAGCCTCGGCCTCAGATTTATATGGGGGGTGCTTCTGAAGCAGGAAAGAAAGTAGCTGCAAAGTTGGCAGATGTCTATATGCTGTGGGGAGAATCACTAGAAAACACTAAGGTTCGTATTGAGGAAATGAAGAAGCTTGCGGATATAGAGGGGAGATCACTGCGTTATTCAGTTTCCCTGCAAGTTATATTAGGTGATACAGAGGAGCTTGCTTGGAAAAGAGCCCATGATTTAATCAGCCATGTAAAGCCTGAGGATATCGAGGGCAAAGAAAAAGGCAACGTCAGGGATGAATCGATAGGCCATAAACGATTAAATAAATTAATGGAAGGTTCCAGAGACAATAATTTTGTCATTGGGCCAAACCTGTGGGCAGGCTTAACACAAGTATTAAGCGGTAACTCTATTGCCCTGGTTGGCACACCTGATCAAGTGGCTGATCGTGTTGTTGAATACGTAGAACTTGGATTCGAAAAAGTTCTTTTAAGAGGATACCCTCATCTAGAAGTCATTGAATCAATCGGTAAAGAAGTGATTCCTAGAGTAAAGAAAAAATTAAATAAGCGTTCTCTTAAATTGCATGCATAATCGAATCTTTATTAATAGAAAGTAAATCTTCAGCACTCAAAAGGAGGGAACGACGTGAACAAAATGGGAGTCATTTCTTACAACAAAACAATAGCACCCTGGCTGCTGCCGTTTCTGCTTATTCTGTTTTGGCAGATACTGTCGCTGGCAGGCGTTATTTCACCGGATACTCTGCCGGCTCCATCCGCCATTGTGACGTCCGCATGGCAATTAATTGAATCGGGAGAGCTTTTTAAACATATACAAGTCAGCTTCAGCCGTGCTTTCACTGGTTTCTTAATCGGAGGAAGTATTGGACTTATTTTAGGAGTAGCCAATGGGGTTTCTCCTATAGCTAAGCAGCATTTAGATACAACGATTCAAATGTTTCGGAATATTCCGCATCTTGCTCTTATTCCCCTGGTTATTTTATGGCTTGGAATAGGAGAAGAAGCAAAGGTCTTTTTAGTAGCGATTGGTGTATTCTTTCCTATTTATGTGAATACGTATTACGGCATTATTTCGGTTGATAAGTCGTTAATTGAGATGGGAAAAGTATATGGATTGAGTAAGCGTAAATTAATGCTACGGGTCATTTTTAAAGGAGCATTGCCTTCTATCTTAGTAGGGGTACGCTATTCCCTGGGCATTATGTGGCTCACTCTTATAGTGGCTGAAACGGTAGCAGCTGACGCTGGCATAGGCTATATGGCTATGAATGCACGCGAATTTATGCAAATAGATATTGTGGTTGTCGCAATCCTGCTTTATGCCGTTTTAGGTAAACTGGCAGATTTTTCGGCAAAGTTACTTGAGTCAAGACTACTTAGGTGGAATCCAAGCTATAACAAACAATAAATGTGGAGGTGATGAGCAATGACTCCCAAGAAGCAAGGTGTTCATCTAGACATAAAGCATCTACGAAAAAAATATGGGAATACAGAAGTTTTAAAAGGCATTAATTTAACAATTGAACCTGGCGAGTTTGTTGCCATTGTCGGAAAAAGCGGCTGCGGTAAAAGTACGTTATTAAGGCATCTTGCCGGTCTGGAGACAGAGAGCAGCGGGGAAATTTCCTTGAACGGTGAAATTCTTCGTTCTTTAAACAAAAAAGCACGATTTATGTTTCAAGATGCTCGTCTTCTTCCGTGGGAGAAGGTAGCGGAAAATGTCGGTGTGGGATTAGGGCTTGTGGGCAATTGGAAAGATCAGGCGCTGTTTTCTTTAAAACAGGTTGGCTTAGAAGAAAGAGAAGGTGACTGGCCTTCCGTTTTATCAGGTGGACAGAAACAAAGAGTGTCTCTAGCCCGGGCATTAGTCACCAAACCACAGTTGCTTTTATTGGATGAGCCGTTAGGAGCACTTGATGCCTTGACAAGAATTGAAATGCAAGAATTGATTGAAGATATTTGGAAGGAACATCGGTTCACAGCTGTCTTGGTTACACATGATGTGTCAGAAGCGATCACACTCGCAGACCGGGTTATTTTGATTGAAGATGGAAAAATCACAATGGACCTTCAAGTTCCATTACCGAGACCACGGGAGCGTGGAAGCGCAGCTTTTGGCAAGTTAGAGAATAAAGTATTATCTCGTGTAATGAAAAAGGACTATCAAATACTTTTAGATGAGGTTACTACAGTATAACCAACAACTTTCAGCTGTAATAGCTCTTTATGTTTCAAATTCTATTATTCCACTAACTTTGGTATAGAAAAGGAGAGGTTATGAAAAGGATAAACGTTGCCATCCATGAAACTGGTTCATTAAAGAAAATAGTCCACCTTTCTTTAAACAGCCCTCAAAACTTAAATGCATTTGATTTGGCATTTTACGAAGAGTTAAAGACGTCTTTAGACAATATTGCAAATGACGAAGATACAGGCGTTCTGGTCTTGAGCAGTAATTTGACAAAAGCTTTTAGTACAGGAGTTGATGTGAAATATATTCAAACATTGACAAATCAAGCAGCAAGTCTGTTCTTTCAAAACGTATCAAACCTTCTAGAACAGCTGGTTTGCTTTCCAGTTCCGACTATAGCAATTATAAATGGATATGCTTATGGAGCGGGGGCTGACCTTGCCATTTCATGTGATCTCCGGGTTGCCAGTACCACAACGGAATTTCGATTCCCTGGGCCTAAATTCGGATTGATTTTAGGTACCAAGCGCTTAATTAATGAAATTGGCCCGTCAAGAGCACGCTTTCTTACTTTATCAGGTACAAAAGTAAAGGCAGCTACTGCTCAACACTATGGTCTTGTACATCGAGTTTGTGAAGAAGCTCAGGAAGCTTATGATACGGCTTTAAATTGGTCGAATACTTTATTGAAAATGCCGGCTGATACAGCGGGCGCTTTAAAGGAGTTATGTACAGGAGACAAAGAGTCATCTTCAAATTTAACGAGAGATTCGGTTCTTCAAGGAGATTTCCAGGAGAGGTTTCATCGTTATTTAGAAAAAACCAACTGAGTGCTGCCAAGTTGAAAAATAACAACTTACAGATTGAAAGATATGAATAAAAATTAAAAATACAGAGAGGAAGAATATTATGTCAACAAAAACACAGTCCATTTTTCAACAACCTGTTTTTAACAATGTGGAAGAGGAGCGTCAGCACCGAAAAGAAAGACTGGCAGGCGCTTTCAGAATATTTAATCAATTTGGCTTTAATGAGGGAGTGGCTGGTCATATAACGGTGCGGGACCCTGAAAAAACAGATCATTATTGGGTCAACCCGTTAGGTGTCCATTTTGCCTCTATGAAAGTGAGCGACTTGCACCTAGTTAATCATAAAGGAGAAGTAGTGGAAGGCAATCTTCCCATTAACCAAGCAGCTATCGCCATCCATTCACAAATTCATCAGGCGCGTCCCGACGTAATAGCAGCGGCACATTCTCATTCTCTTTATGGAAAAGCATGGTCCTCGCTAGGCCGGTTATTAGATCCAATCACACAGGATTCATGCGCCTTTTATCAGGACCACGGTTTATTTGATGACTTTAGAGGCGTAGTTTTAGATCAAAGTGAAGGGGAAAGGATTGCGGCTGCACTTAAACAGTACAAGGCTGTTATTTTAAAAAATCATGGCTTGCTTACTGTGGGAACAAGTGTAGATGAAGCGGCGTATTGGTTTATCGCAATGGATCGTGCGTGCCATGCGCAGTTACTTGCAGAGGCAGCTGGCTCACCTATTGCGATAGATCACGAAACAGCACTATTAACCCATTCACAAGTAAGCGGGTCGAACAGCGGCTGGTTTAATTTTCAGCAGCTTTGGCTCAAATTGGTGGAGGATGAGCCCGAAGTATTAAACTAATCGAAAAACATAATATTATATCCTGGGAGAGTTGAAAATGAAGAAAAAATTACTATATCCTTTTTTAGTTGCAAGCATGGTAACAGCCTTGGCAGGATGCGGACAAAATGATCAAGCAGCTGAGGTCAATGCGGATGGAGAAGTAGATCTTTCCAAGGTTACGTTAGTGCTGGGTGATCAGGCCGGGCTGACAAAATCAAAAGTAGAAGCTTCAAAAGTACTCGAAGGAACACCATACAAAGTAGAATGGGCAAGTTTTCAAGGAGCAGCACCTTTATTTGAAGCCGTAAAAGCAGGCTCTGTCGATACCGCACCTGCCGGAGATACCCCTGTATTGGCTGCTGCGGCATCCGGCGTGCCCATTAAAATCATTGCATCAAGTGTGTCAGCGGCTGAATCGGTTACTATTCTTGTTCAAAAGGATTCTCCGATAAAAGATGTAGAAGACTTAAAAGGAAAAGACATTGTTATTTCTTCTGCAAAGGGAAGTGTTTCTCAATATCTGGTGATTGAAGCATTAAAAGAAGTAGGGCTAACGACAAAAGATGTTAACATTAAATTTGTTCTTCCAACGGATGCAGCCGCTGCATTTAAATCAGGAGATATTGAAGTATGGGCTACTTTTGATCCGTATACGACCATTGCGGAAGATGATGGAGCAAGAGTACTGAAGGATGGGAAGGGCATTAACAGCGGAATTGGTTTTATTACAGCATCTGAAGAGGCGCTTGAAGACCCTGGAAAAAGAGCGGCACTTCAAGATGTGATCCAGCGATTCTCAAAAGCCTGGGATTGGGAGCAGGACAATAAGGAAGAATACGTGAAAATTTATTCAGATATCACTAGATTGCCAGAGGATGTTGCCCGTGAAATCAATAATAAAGTAAATGCTGATGTACGGCCTGTAAGCAACGAGGATATTGAAGCGGTTCAAAAAGTTGCTGATACATTTGCCGAGGAAGGAGTACTTGAAAAGCCGGTTGATGTAGCGGAAATAGTGGATAAAGAAATTTTCACTGAGGAATAATCCAGTTTAGAACTGGCAGCAAAAACAGTCACTCTGTTTTTGCTGCTGTTTTTATTGGCGTTTGTTAATGCTTGTTTACATAGGGCAACTGGCGGCTGCGCTTTCCTGCGGGGCGAACGCTGAACCAGCCGCCGCTTCGCGCTGCTCGTTTCAGCCTGTCCGCTCGTCCCGCGGGAGTCTTCGCCGCCATCCTCCGCCCGTTGCTTTTTAGAAAAGAAGCGATCACCAATGAATAGACACCGACTCTTTATTCTTTTTGATAAGGGAAGAATAACCAGCATGTTTGACACTTGCTGTTTTTCCTCCCCACAAAGGCGGCAGGCGCGGGGCGGAGACTCCTATGGGACTAGCGGGCAGATAAGATCGACGGAGCCGCAGATCGGTAAAGGTGAGCTTATCGCCTGCCCCATGGAACGCGCAGCCCTGCGAATGCCGCTGTTCCATTGCCTGGGCTAAGCGCTGTTCTCATACGCTTTTTCTGAAAAGTAGTATGGAAAATCATTTGCTCAACTTATATAGCACATCATTGTACACAAATCAGCAGCACCCGATCGTCTGATTGATAATCTTTTTTTGTGCTTCATTTGGATAAAATATTGAGAAACACTTTAAAGTTGAAGGGATCTTTTTCTTTTGCCAGCCCTGCCGCTAAGCAAGCTGGAAGTGAGGGTTTTCCGAGGGGGAATAATAAAAAATCGCAGCCGTACAACAATTGTTGTACGGCTGCACAGTATATTGATAGAATCTTTTGGATCGAATGTAGATATTCACTCAACTATAACGATTACGGGGAATATCCAGCCCTAAATGATCTCTTAGCATGTCACCGGTGTAATCTGACCGAAAGATCTGTTTCTTTTGCAATATAGGCACGACCAATTCCAAAAAATCATCCAAGCCGCCGGGCATATAAGGAGGGATCAAAATAAAACCGTCACAAGCTTCTTCTTTATACCATGTTTCTAATTCCTCTGCAATGAAATCCGGAGTGCCAACGAGAAGTGGGAAAGAGAGGCTGACTGCGTACCATTGAGCTGCTTCACCTAGTGTCAGGTTTTCTTGTTTTGCTTTTTTAAGTACGTATTCAAAACGTCCACGGCTTCCAGTAATTTTGTCTAATATATCTGGAAACGGAGAATCTGGATCATGAAGCGATAAGTCATAATTCATGCTGCCAGACATAAAGCTTAAAGCAGCATGCGGATTGATGAGCGTGCGTAATAATCGTTCTTTTTCTTTGGCTTCCTGAAGGGTTCGTCCTACGATCGGCATTAAACCTGGAAGTATTTTGACATCCTCTTTAGAACGGTGATTGGCAGCTACTTTTTCTTTAAACTGGTCGTAGAATATTTTTGCTTTTTCAAGAGTAGGAGAAACAGAAAAAATTAAATCGGCATTTTTCGATGCCGAAAGCTGAAAATCCTCTGAGGCCCCTGCTTGAATTATCAATGGCCGTCCCTGCGGTGACCTGGATACATTTAAAGGTCCTTTTACATTAAACCATTTTCCATCATGATTTGTGTAGTGTACTTTCGCTTTACGTGCGTATACTCCTTCGTGTTTATCTAGAATAAGTGCATCTTCTTCCCAGCTATCCCATAAAGAAGTCACAACTTCAATAAATTCTGTTGCTCTTTCGTATCTCGCAGAATGATCTAAATGTTGAGTTTTACCAAAATTTCTTGCTTCCGTATCACTTGTTGATGTGACCATGTTCCAGGCAACACGCCCTTTGCTTAAATGATCAAGCGTCGAGAACATTCTCGCAATATGATAAGGCTCTTGGTAGGTGGTAGAAGCGGTTGCTGCAAGACCAATCTTTTTGGTGACCGAACTTAATGCGGAGATTAAAGTAATGGGTTCTACAGATAAAACAAGCCGGTATGTAACAGACAAATCAAATGTTCCGCCATATAAATCATCGATTGCCAATTTGTCTGCTACAAAAAGCATGTCTAGTTTTGCGGCTTCTGCTTTATAGGCAAGATCTTGATAAAAATCGATATCTAGTTCATTGGCATTTTGAGCTTCAGGATGTCGCCATCCACCCATGTGAAGACCTGTTGAGGTCGCAAACAAAACTAAATGCATGGATTTGGCCATATATTATTCTCCATTCAAATTTGATAGAAAATCGTTCATAAAGGAAAATGGCATGCCACTTGATGGCCTGCTCCTCTGGATATTAAGTCAGGTGTTTCCTGTCTGCAAATCGCTTTAGCCGCTGGACAGCGGGTATGAAAGCGGCAGCCGGAGGGAGGATTAGCCGGTGATGGAATCTCACCGTTAATCGATACAAAGTTTCTTTTTTGTTTTGGATCCGCAATGGGAACCGCGGATAAAAGCGCTTTTGTATAGTGATGTGAAGGATGTTGAAACAGTTCATCTGCAGGGGCGATTTCAACGAGCTTCCCTAAATACATCACACCAATGCGATTTGAGATATGACGCATCACATCCAGACCATGGCCGATAAATAGATAAGTAAGCCCTAAATTATCCTGAAGATCTTGGAATAAATTAATGATTTGGGACTGTACAGATACATCTAAAGCTGAAACTGCCTCATCTGCTAGTATAAATTTCGGATTGAGTGCAATAGCACGTGCAATTCCAATTCTTTGGCGCTGCCCTCCCGAAAACTCATTTGGATAACGATCGTACCAGCTAGTGTTCAATCCCACAAGGTTCATGATATTTAGCACTTTTTCTTTTTGCTCTTTGCTGCTTAATGATTGGTGAACTCTGAAAGGCTCTCCAATGATGTCACCGATTTTCCATCTGGGATTAATAGAACCGTACGGATCCTGGAATACAACTTGCATGTCTGCTTTAGCCAGTTTTAAATCTCGTCTATTTAATGCGGCCAAGTTTTTCCCTTGAAAAAGAACATTTCCACTGCTTGCTTTTTCCAGCTGCAATAAAACGCGTCCTAATGTAGACTTTCCACAGCCGGATTCACCAACCAGTCCAAACGTTTCTCCTTTATGAATCGAAAAAGAGACATCATCCACTGCTTTGATATGTGTTTTAGTTGGCGGGAAATACCCTTTTTGAATCGGAAAATACTTTTTTAAATGAACGATCTCCACAAGGGGAGAAACGGTATCTTCATTGCTGCTTTCCATAATTTCTGGAAAATGTTTTTTATTTTCAATTATGGTTACTCCTGCCTCTGTGTCTGTCTGCTGAAAATCTTCATTCATTAATACATCTGCATGCCAGCAAGCCACCTTGCGTCCTTCATAAGACTTCAAAGGGGGTTCTTCTAATTTGCATTGGTCTGTTGCATAAGGACAGCGGGGATGAAACCGGCAGCCCTCTGGCGCATTTGATAGAGAGGGAATTGAACCTTTTATAGAGTAAAGCCGCTTTTTTTGCTCTCCGTTTGCCGGAACAATAGACTGAAGCAGCCCTTTGGTATAAGGGTGTGCTGGTTTGTCAAATAGTTGAACTGTCGGTGCCTCCTCAACTACTTTCGTTGAGTACATAACCACTACACGACCTGCAAGCTGGGCAGCGATTCCAAGGTCATGCGTGATTAAAAGAATCGAGAGGTTAAATTCCACCTTTAATTCCTGAAGCAAGTGAAGAATTTGTGATTGAGTGGTTACATCAAGTGCAGTTGTTGGTTCGTCGGCAATTAATAAATCTGGTTCCCCGGCTAAAGCAATGGCGATCATGACACGCTGAAGCATACCTCCAGAAAGTTCATAAGGATACTGTTTCATGCGAAGCTCTGCCTCAGGAATTCCAACTCTTTTTAACAATGTAACAGCTTTATCATGGGCAGTTGCCCGGTTTGTTTTGGAATGTCGTTTAATTACCTCTTTAATTTGGTAACCGATTGAATAAACCGGATCAAGAGCAGACATCGGCTCCTGAAAAATCATAGCCATTTTTTTGCCTCGAAGCTCGTTCATTTTTTGGGGCGTAAGTTTTGCTAAGCTTTGGCCATTTAGTTGAATATCCCCATGATTAATAACACCATTGTTAAAATCAATCAACCGCATAATCGATAGAGAAGTAATCGTTTTTCCGCTGCCAGATTCACCAACCAGGCAAAGAATTTCTCCCTTATTAATTTTCAAATCAACCTTATTAACAGCATTAATGAAGCCATTTTTTACTTTAAACCCGACAGATAACTCTTTAATATCTAATAAATGATTCATCACTTTCCTCCTTTAGCAGGTTAAGATACTCTCGATTGTTTAGGATCTAACCGATTTCGGAGTGCATCTCCAAGTAGATTCACCGCAACGACTAGCATGGTGATAGCAAAACCCGGAAAAGCAACAATCCACCAAGCAACTGTAATGTAACTGCGCCCTTGTGAAAGCAAGTATCCCCAATCAGGTATTTCCTGAACAACACCTAAACCTAAAAAGCTAAGCCCTGTTCCAATAAGAATGCTGCTGCCTATGCCAATCGTTCCCATAACAATTAATGGGGATAAACAGTTAGGCAAAATATGACGGATCACTATTTCAAAATGAGAAGTTCCAATTGACTGTGAAGCATCAATAAAAGGGCGATGTTTAAGAGAGATTACCTGACTGCGAATCACTCTTGTGTATCCTGGAGTCGCCGCAATACTTATGGCCAGAATGATGTTTACAAGGCTTGCCCCCATAGCAGACGAGATAGCGATCGCCAATAAAATATTAGGAATTGTCATCGCAATATCCATCATTCGCATACAAATAACATCAAAAAGGCCGCCTGTATAGCCAGCAACCAGCCCAATAATGGTGCCTGTCACTCCGGCTATCAATACTGCAGCCAGCCCGGTTATCAATGACTGCCTGGCTCCATATACGAGTAAACTAAAAATATCACGGCCAAACTGGTCTGTTCCAAGTATATGAGAGAAACTAGGAGGTTTCATAATAGCCTCAGGATTCATTTCTGTAACCGAGTAGGGAGCAATCCACTGAGGAAATAATGCGCATAAAACAATAAAAGCCAGCGTTAGTAAAGAGAGCCCGATAAGGGTACCAGACCACGTCATTTTTTTCTCATAACTAAAAACCTGTTTTTTATCAAATAGTGTTAAAGCTTTCTTTAAAGAACCTGTATTGGCTGACACATTTTTCACCTCATTTAGCTTAGCTTTTATTTACTGGCGCTCTCCGTATTCGTGGATCAATATAAGAGTAAGAAAGATCTACTAGTAAATTCACAACAATATACATAATAGCTGCAATTAAAATCGCTCCCTGAATCATAGGAATATCTTTTTGGTTAATAGCATCGACAACGACTCTTCCAATTCCTTGTCTGGAAAAGACCGTCTCTGTCACAACAGCACCAGCCAGCAGCTCCCCAACAAGAATACCAATAATTGTAATGGAGGGAAGGAGGGCATTTCGCAATACATGCTGATATACAACCATTTTTTCTGAAATTCCTTTTGCTCTAAGCGCTAACACAAATTGTTCATTCATAACTTCCAACATACTATTGCGAATCATTCTTGCCAGCAGCCCTGATCCTGCCACTCCAAGGCATACCGAGGGTAAGACTAATTGTTCAATACTTCCATTTCCAATAGCAGGAAACCATTTTAAATGAACGGAAAAAATTAAAATCAGAAGGATGCCAATCCAAAAGGTAGGCATTGAGACACTAAATAAGCTGAAAAACCGAAAAATGTAATCAAACCAGCTATTTTGATAAATAGCAGATAAGACACCGAATACTACTCCTATCAAAATGGCAATAAGACCACTTGCAAAAGTAAGGGCTAAAGTGGAAGGGAAATGAACCATCAACTTTTCAACTACAGGCTGATTGTCTACAAAAGAGCTGCCCAGGTCGCCACTTGCAATACCAGTTATATAAGACATATACTGCTCTCCGATAGGACGGTCTAAACCGAATTGTTTTTGAAGATGGTCCACACGCTCCTGACTTAGCGTTTCTCCTCCAATCATCCTGGCAGCATCGCCAGGAAGAATATGAAGAAGAAAAAACACTAAAGTCAGGGAGCCCCAAACAACCAGAATGGAAACAAGTAATCTTTGAAGAAGAAATTTCACCATCTCAAAGGCTCCCTTTCATTAGAGTTTATTGTTGAATCCAAGCATCGTAGAATACTGGGAAGGAAGGAGAATCAAACGTAATGCCGTTTACTTCGCTTCCTGTGGCAAAAGAATATTGAAAAAGGTAAGTTGGGATGGAATAAACATTCTTTATAATGTATTCTTGCGCTTTTTTATAGATTTCTTTTCGTTTATCAGGCTCACTTTCTAAATAGCCTTGTTCTAGCAGCTGGTTCAGTTCTTTAACATCAGTACGTGCCAAATTTTGTTTTCCAAGCGGTCCTTCGGATGAGAAAATTTGACGCATTACATCTGGATCTCCGGAAAACTGGCTGGCTGCTACTAAATCGTATTCACCGTTTTCCCGCCGTTCTGAGTAGGCGCCAGCTGAAAGAGAAATAATATTTAATTGTATTCCAGCCTGCTTTAGCTGTTGTTGAAAAACAGTCATCAAATCCATGCGTTTTTCACGATTCCCTTGTGTATCAATGAAGTCGATTTCCAAAGGTTTTCCGTCCTTGTTCCATATACCATCTTCCCCTTTTTTCCAGCCTGTTTCCTTAAGCAATTGAGCTGTTTTTTTCGGATCTGGCTTCCAAGAGTTCTCAACGGTATTGGTATAACCAAACATTGTAGGTGTAATGGGCGACCAGGCTTGTTCGGAAGTTCCTAAATAAACTGTTTCTACTGCTGATTTAATGTCCAGAGCGGAGCGGACGGCTTCTCTTACTTTTAAATCATTCCACGGGGTTTTAGCTGGGTTTAAATATAAAGAAAAATTAATTTGTCTTAACTCTGTTTCAAGTACGTTAAAGTTGCTGTCTTCTTTTAATGTAAGTAAATTCTGTGGCGGAATAATATCGGCTGCATGTACTTGTTTACTTTGTAGCACACCGACTCGTGTAGCTTCCTCAGGAACAAATTGAATAGTAAGCTTATCCAGATAAGCAGGCCCTTGGTGCGCAGCATTTTCTGGAGCCCAGTTGTAATCTTCATTCTTTACCAGCTCAACTTGCGTTCCGGGTGTGAACTTTTCCAACTTGAATGGACCGGTGCCAACTGGGTTTTGTGGAAACTTATCTCCGTATTTTTCTACAGCAGCCGGAGAAACGAAACCAAGGTCAGATTTTGCCGCATTACTTAAAAAAGGAGAAAAGGGGGCAGAAAAATTAATTTTCACTGTAAACTCATCAAGTACTTCTGTTGATTCGTAGGGGCCAATTTCATTTAATGAGTTTGATGCTTTAGTATTTGGATCTTTAATTCGGTCAAAGTTGAATTTTACAGCCTCTGCATTAAAAGGTGTTCCATCATGAAAGGTAACATCTTCTCTAAGCTTAAAAGTATAGCTTTTTTTGTCTTCGGAAATCTCCCATGAAGTGGCTAGCCATGGTTTAATTGTATGATCCGGCAGTTCAACCACTAAACTATCATAGAGAGATCTTGTCACCCGGCCGTTCTGGGCATTTCCGGATTTATGAGCATCTAAGTTATCCTCTGTAACGGTGCCAGCCAAAGCCCATTTTAGCTCTCCACCCGGTGTAACCTTGCCCTTTGAAGAAGCTGAGCCAGGAGCGTCTGTATTCGAATCATTGTTAGAGCATCCGGCGATAAACAAGGAAAAGACGAGAAATATTGCGGCAAAATGGATAAATGTTTTTTTCATTTTGACTCCTTTCAAGTAGTTAAACTACACCAGTATTCATTAAAGAGGTTTAGACGCTACTTTCTGTGCATAGCGATTTTCCGGGATTGTAAGGCCTAAATTTCCTCGTAAAGTGTCTTGATCGTATTCAGTTCGGTATAAGCCGCGTTCTTGTAAAATGGGCACTACCCGGTCCACAAATTCAGGCAGTCCTTTCGGCGTGGCAGCGCCAATAATAAAACCGTCGGATGCTTCTTCTTCAAACCACTGTTCGATAAGATCGGCGACTTTTTCTGGTGTTCCCACAAATTGTCCTTTTGGAGTGGCAAACTCCAATGCTACCTCGCGCAATGTCATGTTGTTTTCTTTTGCCCGTTTTTTAATTTTTTCAGATGTACCCCGGTGGCTGTCATTTCCCAGGTCACCCAGGTCAGGGAAAGGTTCATCAAGCGGATATCCTGAAAAATCAAAATCATTGAAAGGTCTTCCTAAGGCAACGACAGCTTTCTCGATTGTTACAAGGTTGGCAATTTCCTGATACTTACGGTCGGCTTCTTCTTGTGTATCTCCGATAATTGGAATGATACCTGGCAGTATAGAGATGTCATTCTGGTTTCTTCCAAATTCTTTCGCTCTTATTTTTACATCCGCATAATACACTTTTGATTCTTCGATATCATCATGTCCTGCAAAAATGGCATCAGCATTCTTCGCGGCAAAGTTTCTTCCATCCTCAGATGTGCCTGCTTGGAAGATTACCGGCTGTCCCTGTTTAGAACGGGCGATATTTAAGGGGCCTTTAACAGAGAAAAATTCACCTTTATGGTTTAAAGTATGCAATTTTTCTTTATCAAAAAAGACCCCTGTTTCCTTGTCATAGATAAATGCGTCATCTTCCCATGAGTCCCATAACCCTTTGGTCAGTTCTAAGTATTCAGCCGCAATTTTATAGCGTTGTGCATGAGGGGGATGGGAGTCTTTGCTATAGTTTGCTGCAGAGCCTGAGAGCCAGGAGGTAACTACATTCCATCCGGCTCTGCCGTGGCTGATATGGTCCAAAGAGGCAAATTGCCTCGCGATCGTATAAGGCTCACTGTAACTGACCGAAACTGTTCCCACTAATCCAATATGATTGGTTACGGCGGCAATAGCAGAGAGAATCGTAATAGGCTCAAAACGATTCAAGTAATGTGGACTTGAGTTTTCTGTTATAGAAACACTGTCTGCAATAAATACAAAATCAAATTTGCCCTCTTCTGCTTTCTGTGCTTGTTGTTTATAAAAATCAAAATTTGTGCTGGCATTTGGCAAGGAGTCCGCGTGACGCCAGTCTGCCCAGCCTCCGCCAACACCATGTATCATTGCACCAAGTTTTAATGTTCTTTTACCGGCCATTTAAGTTCCTCCTCATTTGCTTGCAGGTGATCATTAAGAATCTGCTGAGTTACAGCGGTATAAAAGGTGAAAATAAGATCGGAATATCTTACTTTACACCTATCTTTCAAATAACTGGTGAATTATAAATTACTGTCTGCCTGTACATAACTTGGAACAATCTCTTTTTCTGGCAAGGTATTCTGGAATGGAAGAGGCTGGTTTTGTATTAACGCTTGGAATGCTTGAAAACTTGTGTAAGCATTCAAACGGTAAAATTGTATGTTTTGGCTTTTTGCTTTTTCATACGATAGTTCACAAAAAGTTTCGGGAGGGGCAACAAAGACGGCTGCTCCTTTATCAATAGCCAGCGATAATGCTGCTCCGCGTCTGCCCTCGGTTAAATCAACCGCCGGGTTATGAAAATCTTCATGCGTATTTGTTTCTGTGTTATAAACTCGAATAACACTTCCATCAATAATGGGTACGATATTTTCTTTTTGATCAATGACAACTGCTACTAACATAGATTTTTCCCCTTTCTTATTTACATCTAATATTTAATAAACAAAATTAAAGCCCAAGCAGATATTAATTTTTAGTTATCCGATTGGATTAATTTGAACTAAATATAATACAGTTTTGGGGGTTTGTATAATTGGAAAAAACGAAAAGTAAATTCAATAATATTGAAGAAAAGCAGTGAATTAGAGGGTAGATCATCGGGTTGGGACAGTGACTATATATAAGTGATAAAGATTTAGGTAGTAGAGACAAAATTCTTCAGTCGAGGGTTATTCACTGAGGGCAATGACCGTTCTCGGATAAAAGAAAGACTGGGTGTCCAATAGCCGGATTTCAGATGCAATATGAGGTATTTATAAAAGAGGCCGTTAGCACCTGAAAATCAGGATTTACAGAAGGCAAGTGCGAGGTGGTTACTTTTCAAGTAAGCTGTTGGAGAAAGTTAAGATACATAACATGAATCGACAGATTGAAGGACCGCTGCCCGAGCTGAGCCGTGCAAGTATAACTAGATCCATAGCTTGTGCACTTTAAGGGGATTATTGCGGTTATTGGTGAGAGATACCGATACCATTTTCTGGATCCTCGAGCATACGCCATATTTTAGAACACGAACCCCTTTACTTGGCCGTTAGGTAAGCGGGGATAGGTCAAAATTCTTTAAAAGGTCAAACACTTTTAACTATTCGAGGATGATTGAGAAAAAGTTCTTTTTTAAACAGGCAAATATCCTAATGCCAGCGCATACAATCATAGTATTCAATAGATCAGCCCAAAGTACTTGAATATACATCAATTAAAAGCCAATTAAATCGGTGAAAACGTTAATCTAGCGTTTTGGAATACAGGTGAAAAAGAGGCTTTTCCACTTGGAGATCGACTTAGATAGTCGATTTAAAGAAGGTGGAAGGAGTAAACATTACTGAAAAACAATTTGATGAACGATAGCAATAGATTAACTAGGTCCAAGTTACTACAAAGAATTAAACAAACATTAGCGGTTCCAATTAGAAAATTGAAGCAGGTGAAAGTTGAATAAATGCCGATCAGACTAACTGAAGGCAGACGCTTTTCACACATTGTTAAAAGCGGTCTGTCTTTTTTTGTATGGATAAATCTCAGAAAAGAGGCTTTGGCAATGTGAAAAGCGGCCTTAAAGCCTTTAGGGCATTAACCGGGCAGCAGCTGTTTTAGCAGGATGCAGCTACATGAGCACAGCCTGCAGGGCAGCCAAAGATAAACCATATCATTCATCAAGCAGTCTTCCATTAAAATAATTTCTTTGCATCTTATTCATAGTGAGAAGCTGATATGCTTACAAGGAAGGAGGATTTATAGTGAATAAACAGCATTTTATTTTACTGTTTTTAATCATAAACGTATTTTTATTGACTGCGTGTCAGATAAGCGACTTTAAAAAGGTGGTAACAGCTGATGAAAAACAGGATAAAGTAGCACCTATCCAGCATATTACACAATCAAAAGATAATGTCACATTAAAGATCGAAAAAAAGCAGGATGAAATATCCCTAAATGAATTAACCATTACAATATTAAATGAAAGCAAATTTGCTCTTGTACCTGGTGAACGTTTTGCGATAGAAAAAAATATTGATGGTGTTTGGTACTCTGTTCCAATTCAATTAAAAGCCCTTCAAAAGGGAGACTTTTTTATTCGTCCGGAGGAAGCTTTTGCGCAAACGGTTTCTCTTGATCCTTATCTAGAAAATGATCTTCCTCCGGGAAAATACCGGCTCGTAAAGTTTTTTGGAGAGCTGATGGAGCCTAATTCAGACAACAACAGGAAAAAACTTATACTCGCGGTTCCTTTTAAGGTTGTTCGTAAGAGTCTTTCCGTCGAATGAAACGCGAAAGGCTATTAAAATTAAGCTGCCGGGAAGTGATCAAACTGAATGAGGAGGGGGAAGAGGAAGTGAAGTCACGAGCGGTAAAAAATACTTTTGGCTATGTGTTGAATGTTATGAAAAACATCAAAAAAACAAACGTGATATATTTGGTTTTATTTTATGGACATGATAAAGCCGCTCAGCACATTCATTTACTAAAGCGGCTATTATTTTGTCCTGTTTTGAATCTTCTTCTAAATAAGCTGAATCCCAAGCAAAACCACTCTTGGGCCATTATTTTTTTACTTCTTCCATTTCTGCTTGTTTTTTTGCCGTTTCCCCGTGAACATCGCCGCCAATATTCAAGCCTACAACACCTAAAATGATCAGTAGGATCGAAAGAACTTTAATGAATGACAGCTGTTCTTTGAAGTAAATCAGTCCAATTACGGTGATGGTGGCAGTACCGACTCCTGACCATATGGCATACGCAATACTGACGTCAATTTTTTTCAATGACAGGGTGACAAGAGAGAGACTTAACCCGTAAAATACAAAGATTGAAATAGAAGGGAGCAGTTTCGTAAACCCTTCTGAAAGCTTCATAGAAGTCGTACCAATGATTTCTGCGAATACGCCTAATATTAAAAATAGCCAGCTCATAATCATAACTCCTTTTCTTAAATAGCAAACAAAGAACGAATGAAGAGTGTGTACACCCTTCATTCGTTCTTGATCATTAATATGGGCGATCTCCTGAGATTGTCACACGTTCTGCTTTTCGATTATAAGGGAAATAGTCAGACACGGCATAGTGCTGAGTTGCCCGATTATCCCAAAAAGCGACGGTATTAGCCTCCCAGTGAAAGCGTACCTGATATTCAGGAATATGAGTCTGACGGAATAAAAAGCGCAGTAATTCTTCACTTTCCGCTTCCCCCAGCCCTATAATTCTCGTTGTAAACGACGGATTGACAAACAAAATTTTTCTTCCGGTTTCCGGATGCGTTCGAACGACTGGATGGGCAACGGCAGGGAATTGCTGCTGTTTTTCTAAAAGCTCTTCAGCACTCAGTAAATGGCTGAATGCAGGGGTAAAGTCGTGAAGAGCCTGTAGTGATTCGATGCGTTTTTTGATATCATCAGACAAGTTGTCGTAAGCAGCCCCCATATCAGCCCATAGTGTATCTCCGCCAACGGGAGGAACGTCAATTAATCGAAGAACGGCTGCTTTAGCCGGTTTTTCTCGAAATGAGACATCAGAATGCCAGATATTTTCATATCCTTTTTGTTTTTGATTCCGGTTAAATTGAATGACTTTATCTGACCGGTTTTCAGGCGCTTTATAAAATGGATGAATTTCAAGTTCACCAAAGTTTTTGGCAAAAGCAATTTGCTGCTCGGAGGTAATATCTTGATTTTTAAAGAAAATAACCTTCCATTCTAAAAGGGCATCGTTTATTTCTTCTTTTAATTTTGTTGTTAATGGCTTCGATAAATCAACCCCTTCAATGACAGCCCCAATAACAGGGCTTAGCGGCTGAATCGTAAACAGAGAATAGTGTTGAATGTCTTTATCTGTATTTCTTACCAGCTGTTTTGGTCCTTCTTTATCTTCTCTTCCTTCGAAATGAAGTGGACGCGGATACTCTGGGAATACTTTTGCCACGCTGATCATCCTTTCAACTCTTTTTTATTGAATTAATCAGGTAAGTTCTTAATTCCTGAAATTCCTCAGTTTTAAAGTCAACTGGATTTTTAGCATTTCTTTTTAACGGATTTTGGAAATCAATTGTAATGCGCCCTGGATTTGGCTGCATGACTAAAATTCTAGTCCCGAGGAGAAGCGCTTCATCCACATCATGCGTAATAAAGAAAATGCTTTTTTTCGTCTTCTGCCAAATGGACAGAAGGTGATGCTGCATTTTTTCACGGGTTAATGCATCAAGTGCGCTAAAGGGTTCATCCATTAACACTGCCTTTGGGTCAGCAGCGAGTGTTCGTGCGATTGCTGCTCGTTGCTTCATGCCCCCTGACAGTTGGTGGGGAAGCAAATCCCCTGACGTTTGAAGATCCACTAAATGCAGATAATAGCTAACTAATTTTTCTCTTTTTTCTTTCGGCAGGCCCTTCATTTTTAATCCGAAACCAACGTTATCTTTAATCGTCATCCAAGGAAATAAATTATGATGCTGGAAGACAACACCTATATTTGCATTTGGCCTGGTGTATGGCTTCCCATTTAGAAAAACACTGCCAAGCGATGTTTTTTGGAATCCTGCAATAATGTTTAACAAGGAAGATTTACCGCATCCTGATGGACCAAGCACACAGACAAACTCATTTTCGTATAAATTGAGCTGGATATCCTGCAGGATAGGTGCCTGTTTTGGTGAATACTGCAGCGTTAAATCTTTTACTTGGATAATTTTTTTGTGCTGCCCTTGTTCATATTGTTCCTGTTCAAACGGCAAAACGGTTGATGTTGCCATGCCTTTCACGTCCCTTCTTATAAACAGTTATTGATGGGGAGCTTGAAGGAGGGCTTGTTTATATGCCTCCAAATCAGGTGCGCTCGAAATAGCTTTTTGTTCAACAAGGAAATCTGCTGTTTCTTTAAGCGTTTCTGCGAGCGGTCCATTAAAATATTCCTTTTGCTTTGAAGCATCCAGCCAAACAATTTGTTTCATTGTAACTAAGCTTTCTTCAGGAGTAAGGCCCAGCTCTTTTGACAGAAGTTCGGCAGACTCTTCGGGCTTTTCATTGTAATATTTAACGGCTTCATCTAATGCATCAACATAACCATCTACAATAGATGGATACTTTTCTGCAAAATCGTTGTGGACGATTCCAAGTTCAGCTGTAAGCACGCCTTGTTCTGCTAGTTTGCCGGAATGTGTAATAACCTTGCCTTGTTCTGCGATGAGCTTAGATTGAATAGGCTGCCAAATGTAGGCACCATCAATATCTCCGCGCTGCCACGCAGCATAAATATCAGGCGGCTGCATATCAAGAAGTGTGATATTTTCTTTTACAGGATCAATTCCTTCATTTTTTAGTGCACCAAGTAAGCTATAGTGTGAAGTTGAACTAAAGGTTGTAGCAATTTTTTTTCCTTTTAAATCCTCTAATGATTGGATGCCAGAATCCTCTTTTACAACCAGTGCCTCACTTTCTCCAATGATGTCATGAAGATAATAGACTTTATAAGGCATATTGCTGGCAACACCAATGGCGGCTGGCGGGGTACCAACAAGCCCAAAATCGATACTGCCGCTTGCGATAGCGTTGTTTACATCCCGTCCAGAATCAAATTTTACCCATTCAATCTCAATGTCTGGATACTTCTTTTCCAGCAGGCCAAGCGCTTTAGCGAGAAGCTCTCCGCTCGGTGAAACCTGGTATCCAAGAACAATTTTTTCAGGTGCTTTTTCGGAACTGGATCCCGAAGCCTGATCGTTTGCTTTGCCTGATGAATTTTCATTGGAGCAAGCAGCAGTGAAGATGATAAGTAATAAGAGTGCTGAAAGTAACCAAAATCCTCTTTTAATCGTTTTCATATCATGATTCTCCATTTTCTTTATATTTTTATTTGCCAACCCATGAAAAACGGCGCGATTGATAAAGGCGAAGTAAACCATCTAATAAAATGGCAATGATGCCCATTATCATGATGCCGACAAAAACAATGTCACTTCTTAAATACTTGCTTGCATCAAGAACCATCCAGCCAATACCGCTTGTTGCTGCGACCATTTCTGCTGCCACAAGGGTTGCATAAGTAATGCCTATGGCTGTTCTTAAACCTGTTAAAATATCCGGCTGGCAGGAAGGTAAAATAATATGCCACAGTATATTTCGTTTTTTAGCACCAAGAGAGAGCGCTGCGTTTATGCGGTCAACGGGCAGCTTTTGAACAGACGCAACCGTAGCAATAAATAGTGGAGCAAATGCACTTAAATATAAAAGTGCGATCTTTGATTCATCTTCAATGCCAAGCCAAAGGACGAGCAGTGCGTAATAGGCCAACGGCGGCCATGGTCGATAGAATTCAATAATTGGATCAAATATCGCTCGAATGTAATTTGAGTATCCACATAAGAGACCGAGCGGGACTGCTGTAATAAAAGCAAATAATAAAGCTGTAAAAAGACGAAACAAACTATTAGAAATGTGTGTGAAAAGAGAGGCTCCTTTATATCCTTCCGTCACCAATACAATAAATGAAGACCAAACATCCTGTGGCTTTGGAATGAAATAGGAGTCCACCCAGCCTAAATTTGTCACAAGGAACCAAATGATGAATAGAATAACAACGCTTATAAAAGAAATAAATCGAACCAGCCATTTTTTCTTTTCTAAAAATTCGCTCTTCATTTTCTGGTTTTATTCCTCCTTTGATGGATTAAACAAAAAAGGCTCCCTCATCCGAAGATGGTAAGGGAGCCTCCAGTTGACTGGTAGGTATTGTTGTTTAATCCGATTGAATTAGTAGGTTTATAATAACAAGCAGTAAATTTGCCGTCAATATAATTTTTAAAAATTTATGAAAGCATGAAAAAAGATATCTTATATTGAAAAATTTTTTGCGAAAAAGCGAAGATGCTTTTTTATTTGAAGTGTAGACATCGTGAGGGCAAATGCATATAATTTGTATAAATCCAATAGAATTAATAGGAATTGAGGTAAATAAATGAAGGTCTCTAGTCGTGGTGAATATGCACTGCGGGCGCTTATTGTGCTTGGGCAAAAAAAAGGGCTGATGCCAATCAGTGAAATATCAGAAGAAACGCTTGTCACAATAAAATACTTGGAAAAGATTCTGCTCAGTCTTAAGAAGCTTGGGTACGTCGAGAGTAAACGCGGCATTCAAGGTGGTTACTTTTTAAGCAAGTCGCCGGCAGAGATCAATATTGGTGAAGTAATCCGGCAAATAGAAGGACCATTGTCTCCAATGAGCTGTGCGAGTGTTACGGCTTATGAGCCCTGTCAGCTTGAAGGAAGCTGTTTGCTAAAGCCGCTTTGGACTCTTGTAAGAGACACGATCGCTTACGTGCTGGAACAAACAACATTAGAAGACTTATTAAAAGGACAGCTGCGTCCCGTTGTTCCTGTTTAATTCAGAAAAATATTTTTTTTGAAAAAATAGGTAGACATCATTTTCTGAATGGGCTATAATCCAATTATTCAAATAAAACAAACCGAAATACTTGGTTATAAAAAACTACATACTACGCCAATCAGACAACTGAAGGCTCCTTGTAATCTCTATCCAATATGTTTGGCCTGGCGATGAAAAGGAGCTTTTTTTGACCAAAAGTCGACTGAAAAGGTCGAGATTAAAAAATGGAGGGATGCAGCATGACAAAAAAACAAATTGATGAACAATGGATTGAACGGATTGTGAAATCACTGCAGGGAATTGAATACGGGTCAGTAGAAATTGTCATTCATGACTCACAGATTACTCAAATTGACCGACTGGAAAAACAGCGGTTTCCATTAAAAAAAAACCAAGTATACGAGAAACCAAAGCAGGTAAAAATTCAATAAATGCCGATCAGACAAACTGAAGGCAGACTCTTTTAACGATTCTTTGTTAAAAGCAGTCTGCCTTTTTATATGGATTACGAACTAGGAGAGAGAGGTTTTGGAGATGAAAAGAAAACCATTTGCTTTAACATTTTTAGCGGGTCTTACCGCAACAGCCACGATTTTGGCAGGATGCGGCAGCAATACCGAAAAGGAAAGCGGCGAAAGCGGAGCCGCTTCTTCAAAAGAGCCGGTTGAGCTTTTAAATGTGTCTTACGATCCAACACGGGAATTATATGAAGAATTTAATAAAGAATTTGCCGCTCACTGGAAAGAAGAAACCGGCCAGGATGTCTCGATTCAGCAGTCGCATGGCGGTTCAGGAAAACAGGCGCGGGCCGTTATTGATGGGCTTGAAGCGGACGTGGTGACATTGGCGCTTGCTGGGGACGTTGATGAAGTCGCCAAAGCAGGGTTAACAGCAGAAGACTGGCAGACGCGCCTGGATGACAACTCTACACCTTATACCTCTACGATCGTCTTTCTTGTCCGGAAAGGAAATCCAAAGCAGATCAAAGATTGGGATGATTTAGCGAAAAAAGGTGTATCGGTCATTACACCAAACCCGAAAACGTCCGGTGGAGCGCGCTGGAACTACTTGGCTGCCTGGGCGTATGCTGATAAAAAGTTTAATGGAGATGAAAAGAAAATTAAGCAGTTTGTAGGTGACATTTATCAAAATGTTGAAGTGCTTGATTCAGGTGCGCGCGGCTCTACGACTACCTTTGTAGAACGCGGAATTGGAGATGTCCTGATTGCCTGGGAGAATGAAGCGTATCTTTCGCTAAATGAGCTGGGCAAAGACAAATTTGAAATTGTAAATCCGTCTTTAAGTATTTTAGCGGAACCACCAGTAGCTGTTGTCGATAAAGTAGCTGAGAAAAAAGGAACAGAAAAAGTTGCCGAAGCGTACCTGGAATACCTGTATACGGAGAAAGGCCAGGAAATTGCCGCCGAAAACTATTACCGTCCACGTAATGAGGAAGTACTGGCAAAATATGAAGACCAGTTCCCGGACATCAGTCTTGTCACGATTGACGATGAATTTGGCGGCTGGAAAGAAGCGCAGCAAAAACACTTTGATGACGGCGGGACGTTTGACGAAATTTATCAGCCGAAGTAAGCATTCAAAGCGGCAGGCTTTTGCCCGCCGCTTTAGCTACCTCTAAGGAGATGCAGGTGACATAATGAGAAAGACAAAATGGAAAAAACATAGTATACTGCCGGGCTTCGGCTTATCGGTCGGCTTTACAACGTTATATGTAAGTTTGCTTGTACTGCTGCCGCTGGCCATGATTTTTGTCAATACCGCTTCTATGAGCTGGTCCGGCTTTTGGGCAGCTGTAACAGAGCCGCGGGTTCTCGCTTCTTACCGGCTGAGTTTTGGGGCCTCCTTTGCGGCGGCTTGTATCAACGTTGTATTCGGCGTACTGATTGCCTGGGTACTTGTACGGTATTCCTTCCCTGGTAAACGTGTTATTGATGGATTAGTTGATCTGCCGTTTGCGCTGCCAACAGCTGTAGCCGGCATTGCACTCACCACTCTTTACACGGAAACAGGCTGGGTCGGACAGTTTCTGCCTTTTAAAGTGGCTTTTACACCCATTGGCATTACGATTGCCTTAACGTTTATTGGTCTTCCGTTTGTAGTCCGGATGGTGCAGCCGGTTTTGCAAAATTTTGACCAGGAAACAGAGGAAGCCTCAGCTATTTTAGGTGCCGGACGGATGCAGACGTTTTTTAAAGTTATTGTCCCAGAAATTATTCCAGCGGCACTGACAGGATTTGCTTTGGCTTTTGCCCGGGCACTTGGAGAATATGGGTCCGTTGTGTTCATTGCCGGCAACATGCCGATGAAAACAGAAATCACTCCACTGATGATTATGACAAAGCTGGAACAGTATGACTATGAAGGAGCAACGGCGATTGCAGCGGTTATGCTGGTTATCTCGTTTGTATTGCTGCTGTTTATTAATGGCTTGCAGTGGTGGACAAATCGGAAATATTCACATTCTTAAGGAGGAAAACCATGGCTGGACATATCCCACTGCAGTATGGCAGCAAGCAAGCGGTCAAGCAAACAGCCCGCGAGCCGTTTATGATACGGTTTCTTTTGATCACTGTCGCACTTGCTTTCTTATTCTTGTTTCTTCTGCTGCCGCTGGCAGCCATTTTTATCAAAGCATTTGAGCAGGGGGTAGGGCTTTATATCGCTTCTATTACAGACCCTGATGCGCTTTCGGCCATTAAACTGACGCTGCTTGTGGTGGTGCTGACGGTTCCGCTCAATGCGCTGTTTGGGCTTGCCGCAGCCTGGGCCATTACCAAGTTTGAGTTCAGGGGAAAAAGCCTGCTCATTACGCTGATTGATCTGCCGTTTGCTATTTCACCGGTTATTGCAGGTTTGGTCTTTGTTCTGTTGTTTAGTACACATGGATTGTTTGGAGATTTCTTATTCCAGCATGACATTAAAATTTTATTCGCTGTACCGGGTATCGTACTGGCTACATTATTTGTTACGTTTCCTTTTGTCGCACGTGAGTTAATTCCTCTTATGCAGGCACAAGGATCCGCGGAAGAAGAAGCCTCTCTTACTCTTGGGGCGAATGGCTGGAAAACATTCTGGCTCGTTACGCTTCCCAATATAAAATGGGGGTTATTATACGGCGTGATTTTGTGCAATGCGCGGGCAGTAGGTGAATTTGGAGCCGTATCGGTTGTATCCGGCCATATTCGCGGATTAACCAACACGATGCCGCTGCATATAGAAATATTATACAATGAGTACCAATTTTCTGCCGCGTTTGCGGTGGCATCTTTAATGTCCATTTTGGCTATTGTGACACTAATCTTGAAAAATATTGTGGAATGGAAGTCCGGCCAGCATGGCTGAAGGAGGAGCAGAAGGTGAGTATTCAAATAAAGGGAGTATCTAAAACATTCGGCTCTTTTGAAGCGCTGAAAAATATCAACCTTGATATTCAAACAGGAGAGCTGGTGGCACTGCTTGGACCATCCGGCTCCGGTAAAACATCTCTTCTTCGTATTATTGCAGGTCTTGAAGAAGCAGATGACGGCGTGATCTTTTTTGGAAATGAAGAAATAACCCATATTCGCACCACTGAGCGGAAAGTCGGCTTTGTGTTTCAGCATTACGCTCTGTTTAAACATATGACTGTTTTTGACAATGTCGCATATGGCCTCAGGGTACGGTCTAAAAAAGAGCGCCCGTCTAAAAAAGATATCAAGAAAAAAGTAACGGAGCTCCTGTCACTTGTGAAGCTTGAAGCTTTTGCAGATCGTTATCCAGCACAGCTGTCAGGCGGACAGCGCCAGCGTGTCGCTTTAGCGCGTGCTCTTGCCGTGGAACCGAAAGTGCTGCTTTTGGATGAACCATTTGGTGCGCTTGATGCAAAAGTGCGCAAGGAACTGCGTCGGTGGCTGCGCCGTCTTCATGACGAGTTTCATATCACGAGCATTTTCGTTACGCATGACCAGGAAGAGGCCTTAGATGTTGCGGACCGGATTGTGGTCATGAATGAAGGAAGAATTGAGCAGATCGGAAGTCCGGAAGAAGTATATGAACAGCCGAACAGCCCGTTCGTGTATGATTTCCTTGGCAATGTAAATATATTTCATGGCCGGCTCGAAGACGGCCAATGGCGAAATGGAAATCAAGCAGACGCTGAACAGCAGGCACTTGCTTATGTGCGGCCGCATGACATTGTCATTGAGCGGGAAAAGCCGACAGAGGATGCAGTGGAAGCGAAAGTGATACACGTTCATGCCGTTGGCCGTACGGTGCATATTGAATTAAAAGAAGAGGAAGCAGACCGCTTTTTAGAAGCCGAGCTGCCGAAAGAACAATACCGGGAGCTCGACATTCAAACCGGAGAAACGGTATTTGTCCGGCCAAACCAGTTAAAAGTCTTCGTCCCGGCAGATTTTTCAATCTAAGCCCCTGTACAACTAAACAGAGGAGCAATAAAAAAACGGACCCAAGTCGGTCCGTTTTTTTTATTGCTTGATCGATCATCAGCTTGTTGCCACTGTTCCTTCTACTGAAGGAGAGGCTTCTTTTTCTTTTGCAGATTGATTGCTTGCGCCGATTTTCTGTTTAAAATGGCTGATAATACTTGAAGTAACCATAATCGATAAAACAGAAAGCGCTCCGTTTAAGACGCCGATGGAATAAAAACCGTATAGGACGACTACAAAATCAAAAAGAAAATTTAGTTTGCCGGGATTCCAGCCCAGCTTTTTCTGAAGAATGAGCGCGACAATGTTAGAGCCGCCAAGAGAGGCGCGGTTCATAAACATGATAGACAGCCCAAACCCAATAAAAACTCCCCCAACAACCGCCCCGACAGACATGGGAATTTCAAAAGCAGGAAGCCATTTATCCAGACCTGTCATCACAGACAGCAGGGTGACTGACAGTATCGTGGAAACAGTAAAATTCCAGCCCATAAAGATAATCGACAACACATAAAATGGTACATTCACAAGAAAAAAGACCAATCCAAACGGAAGATCAGAGGCATAGCTTAAAAGCAGGGACAGTCCTGCAGTGCCGCCCGTCATGACTTCACCATGCTGTAAAATCACGGCACCGATGCTTGTGAGCAGGCAGCCTAATATAATATATAGAATTCTTTTCATTGCTTTCTCCTTCTCGTACAATTTCATGCAAAATGGTTACCTTCATGATACAATCTGAATAACGATTTATATATGCAATAATGAATACATTTGATCAAATATATTTACAAATTGAATCAATTTCAGAGGTAAAATATTCATTTTGAAAAGGAGAAAAGATGGACAAAATTGATATTGATTTGCTGGCGCTTCTGCAGGAGGATGCCCGCATGACGATTAGCGAGCTTTCCAAAAAACTGGCTCTAAGCCGGCCCAGTATTACCGAGCGGCTGCACCGGCTGCAGGAGCAGGGTGTCATTGAAGGATTTTCCGCGCGGGTATCCCCCGCCAAAATAGGCAGAGATACACTGCTGATCATTCAAATCAGCGATTTGAAAGTGTCCGCCAACGAATTCGAAGAAATGATTACAGGGGATTTGGATGTTATCGAATGCCATCGGGTAACAGGGCACTTTGGTTACTTTATTAAAGCAGCCGTTGATGGAATGGACAGTCTGAGGCTGCTCGTGGACAGGCTGATGCCTTACGGTAATGTTCACACATCTATTATTCTTACATCACCGGTCACATTTCGGCCAATTCTGCCCAGGCCGTAAGAAAAGTAAGTAAACGTATAGAAAGAAATCAGCGGATCAAACAGGAAAGAAGCCAGCCGTTTGTTGACTTTTCTCTTTCTTGAACTTAACATTGAAGGGAATTTTAAAAGAAGTATGTGAGAATCATCACCGATTTTGCTGCTCAAATGATTATTCGCAAAATATGATATTATATGGAAACAGGTGCGCAACATAACATGTATTCTGCGCTGAAAAGGGAAGCCGGTTCTAATCCGGCACGGACCCGCCACTGTATGGGGAAGGATATCGGCCGTGCCGATTTCTTTCAGAAAAGCCACTGGTTAAGCCCGGGAAGGCCTGAACGAGATGCCCCAAGTCAGGAGACCTGCCTGTTTTAACATCACTGTTTGACCTACGGGACTTGGGAAGGTGGTTAGGATGCTTACGGCCGGCTGCATGGGTCTCTTTCTGGGGGATAGTGTGCAGTTCCTCCCTTTTTTAATGAAAAGCATTTCTGACCTCCAAACCTGGTCGGAAATGCTTTTTTTCGTTTATCACAACATAGGAGGTGCTCACAGGATGAGAATGAGAACACAAACATTTACTTTTCTTTTATGGATCGCGGTCGCAGGGCTGTTTTTATTATCCGGATGCGGGTCGGAAAAGGGGGCAGATGCTTCAAAGGAGCCATCAGCAACATTCGCTTTTCCTTGGAGCCCGTCAAGCCTGGATCCTCACGGGAGCGACAGCTGGGAGATCATGCGTTCAGGCGCTGGAGAAACACTGGTCAAGCTGAACAAAGAGCTGGAGCCTGTTCCGTGGCTCGCAAAGGAATGGAAACAGGAAACCCCTACGACATGGACGTTTCAGCTGCAGGAGAATGTGACTTTTCATAATGGAAAACCAATGGATGCGGCGAGTGTAAAAGCATCTCTGCAGCGGTCCATCGAGAAAGAAGCAAAAGCGAAAGACTTATTGAAGATCAAAACGATAGAAGCAGCCAGCAATCAACTGAAAATCGAAACGACCGAGCCGAATGCAGCTCTGCCCGCTCATTTAGCAGATCCATCGGTCATGATTGGGGATGCGGGGACGCTTGGAAAAAGGGGTACGTATCCAGCCCTGACAGGTCCTTTTCAAATGGAAGAGTTTCATAAAGACGAGTCGCTCATTTTAAAAAGATATGAGCAGTACTGGGGAGAAAAAGCCCTTCTTTCAAAGATTACGATCCGGTTTATTCCGGAAGGGAATACACGGCTGATGGCTCTGCAATCGGGAGATGTAGATGCAGCAGTAGACATTCCCGTTGATAACATAGACGTGCTTCAAAAAAGTAATCAGTTCGAAATATTAACAGCGCCGTCTCTTCGTACGCATATGATGCTGTTTAACGTTCAGTCTTCTGTGTTTAAGGATGCGGCATTTCGAAAAGCGGTGGACGCTTTAGTTCCCAAAGAGGAAATTGTCCAATCTGTGATGAAAGGAAAGGCATCAGCCGCAAATGGGCCATTTCCTGACTTGCTCCCATTCGGTCAGGGGGAAGAGAAAAAGGAAACAGGTTCCTTTGAAGCATTTATGAAGGAAGAAGGGTGGAAGAAAAACGAAGAGGCACGATGGGAGAAGAATGGAAAGCTCTTTGAAATAAATATGCTGACGTTTCCGCAGCGTCCGGAACTGACCGTGATGGCTGAAATCATTCAAAGTGAGCTCCTGGCAAATGGAGTCCAAGTCAACCTCCGCCAGGTCGAAAATATCGATGAAGCACTGGCAAAAGAAAAATGGGACGTGGCGATGTACAGTATGCTGACCGCTCATACGGGCGATCCAGAATACTTCTTAAACCTTTTTTACCGTTCAGACAGCAATTCGAATGTAAGTCATTATGCTTCACCTGTACTTGACCGGCTGATTGCCCAGTTAAATGAAACGGCTGATCGGGAACAGCGGAATGAGCTGGCACTGAACATACAAAAAGTCATCAACAGTGATGTGCCGCAGTCATTTTTCGTACATCCCGAAACTATTTTTGCCGTCAGAAAAGGCCTGACAGGATTTGAGCCGCAGGCAAGTGAGTTTTACTATATCCATTCTCAAATAAACGTGGCTGGCGAATGAAAATAGTGATTCGTTTCGGAGTTGAGCATATTGCCCAGCTGGTACTCATTGTTTTTTTTGTTTCATCGCTTACCTTTTGGCTCCTGCGGCTGGCACCGGGAGATCCGGCTTATTTGCTGCTCACTGCCCATAATATTCCGGTGTCAGATGAAGCGCTGGCTGATTTACGGGAAGAGCTTGGATTAACAGACAGTTTGGGCAGTCAATACATGAACTGGCTGCAAGATGCTTTCACCCTTCAATGGGGAACCTCTTACGTATCCAAAGAACCGGTCGCCAGTGAACTGCTTAGCCGGATACCCGCTACGCTGGAGCTGGCCGGTGCAGGACTCCTTGTAATGGTGCTTGTTGCCTTCATCATGGGCGGGGCAACCGCTCTTTATTCAAGCGGATGGCTCAATCGGATCGGAAGGGGTGCCGCATTGCTTGGCTCATCCGTTCCTTCCTTCTGGCTGGGCTTTCTGCTTATCTATGTTTGTTCTGTACAATTCGGCTGGCTTCCTTCAATGGGCCGGGGGACAGCTGCGCATCTTATCCTGCCGGCTCTGACACTTGGTTTAGGACTTGGTACTGTTTATGCCCGGGTGCTGCGCTCTAGTCTGCTCGAAGTAATGGATCAGCCATTTGTTCAAGCTGCAAAAGCGAGAGGATTATCAAAAAGGCGTATTTTGTTTCTTCACGTATGTAAGCATGCACTCCTGCCGGTAGTGACGATGATGGGAACAAGCTTTGCTTTTATGCTGGGGGGAAGCATGATTGTGGAATCAATTTTTTCGTGGCCGGGTTTAGGTAACTATATGATTGAATCCATTAACAAGCGGGACTACCCGGTGATTCAAGGCTATGCGATTCTCACCTCGTTTTTATTTATATCCATCCATATTGCCGTTGATCTTCTCTCTAAACTTGTAGATCCACGAATGCGCGCACGTTAGGAGGAGAGGGAACTGAAAAATATAGCTTATTCCATCAATAAGAGCTTTGCAGCGGGTGTTGGTTTATTTCTTTTGATTGCGTTAACGGGTCTGTTTGCGCCGTGGCTGGCTCCACACGACCCGCTCGTCATTAACCTTTCCGACCGGCTCGCTCCTCCAAGCTGGGATTACCCGTTTGGGACGGACCATTTAGGCCGCTGTGTTTTGTCACGTGTACTTTTTGGCACACGTGTAAGTGCTCTGTTTGCGTTTTTGATTGTTTTATGCACAGTGGTCATCAGTCTGCCAATCGGGCTGTTCACCGGTTATGTACGCGGAAAAGGCGGTCATTTATTTATGAGAGTGGTGGATGGCATTCTGGCCATTCCAGATATCGTATTAACGATTGCGATCGTCGGCGTGCTCGGTCCAGGGCTTTTCAATATGACCATTGCAATCGTTTTAGTAAGATGGGCAGGATACGTCCGCTTTATCCGCAGCCTTGTTTTGAATGTCTGCCAGGCGGATTATATTTGGTCTGCCAGAATGTCGGGAAATTCTCATATCCGTATTATGCGGCGTTATATTCTTCCTAAAGTTTCTTCACCGCTTCTTGCTTACAGCGTATTGGATACAGGAAAAGCCGTACTGTTGATGGCGGGGCTGTCATTTCTCGGATTAGGCACACAGCCGCCGGCTCCGGAATGGGGAGTTATGCTTCATGATGCGACTGCTTATTTCCAGACAGCACCGCATGTTATGATTTTTCCGGGGCTCGCTATTCTCCTTTTTGTGGCAGCCTGCCAGCTGATCGGTGAAAAGAGGGAAGTGTTAAAAGTTGATAGAGTCAAAGGGACGAAGTGGACAGCATAAGTTTGTGTGTAAAGCAGCTTTTTTGGACAAGCGGTGAAAGTAAAGAGTAAAAAAGGGAACTGACTATACAGTTCCCTTTTTGATTATTCCGCGAGAAATTTCAGTAAAGCGGTATTGAATTGTTCCCGGTGTGTAGCATTTAGTCCATGCGGTCCGCCTTCAATTACGACGAGCTGGCTGTTGGGAAGAAGTTCATGCGTCAGTTTTCCGCTTGCTTTAAATGGTACAACCAAGTCTGAATCTCCATGAATAATCAAGGAAGGTACATTAATATTAGCTACATTAGAACGGAAGTCTGTGCGTGCAAACGCGCTGACACAGTCGATCGTGCCCTTTGGCGAAGCGAATGAAGCAATATCACGGATGTAATGACGGAACTCCTCACTAACCAAATCCGTTTTGTCCCCAGCAGTAAAAAAGTTCTTGGTGAATGTTTCAAGGAAAGTAATACGGTCTTTTTCGATACTAGTTTGGAAATCGGCAATAGTGGCTTCATCCAATGCGCCTTCCGGATGGTCTTCCGATTTATACAAATATGGAGGAACCGCTGCAGCAAAAACCGCTTTCTTGACTCTTTCATCTCCATATGTGCCAAGGTAGCGTGCCACTTCGCCGCCGCCCATTGAAAAGCCGACAAGCGTCACATCACGGAGATCTAAATGCTCCAGTAGTTTGTGTAAATCCGCTGAAAAGGTGTCATAGTCATAGCCTTCCCATGGCTGTGAGGAATTCCCAAAGCCTCTGCGGTCATACGTGATGACCCGGTAGCCTGCTTCCACTAAAGCAGGAACCTGAGATTCCCAGGAGCGTCCGCTCAACGGCCAGCCGTGAATTAAAACAACCGGTTTTCCGTTTCCTACATCCTCATAGTATAGATCGATCGATGCACTATTTTCCATGCCAACCTGTATAAACGCCATATCTCCATTCTCCTTTATTAAAGCTGCCAGAGCAGCCGGAATGATGGTTTAAGGATTGCTATTTATTTCAGGAAGCGCTTGTTTATACCACTTTCAAATTGACTTCGATATTTCCTCTTGTTGCTTTAGAGTACGGGCATACTTGATGGGCAGCTTCTATAAGCTCCTGTGCCGTTTCCTTATCTACACCTTCGATTTCCACTTCGAGGTCAGCTGCAATCTTAAAGCCGTCATCTGCTTCATCATTTAAAATGGACACATTTGCCGTAACAGCAGTAGAAGTAACCCCTTTAACTCCTTTTTTGCGAATCACAAGGTTCAATGCCCCGTCAAAGCAGGCAGAGTAGCCAGCCGCAAATAATTGCTCCGGATTTGTTCCGTAGCCGCCCGGGCCGCCGAGTCCTTCTGGCGTTTTTAAATCCAGATCAAGTACGTTGTCAGAGGAAATCACGTGTCCTTGTCTGCCGCCTGATGCTGTTGCACTGCCTGTGTATAATACTGCCATGTTTACATTCCTCATTTCTTTTTGGATTTTGTGAAAGCTCATTTCATTTGTACCAATAAACTTCGGATCTTATGTAACATAAAAAAGAAAATACTTTCTGCACAAATATTTCTTCCCATGAAAAGCATTTGCTTTTTTGTTACCCTAACCCATTGATTATTTTTCCCTACTATTATTAAAGTAAACATCTTCACAAGCTAGTACGCTTGACTCTTTTCCCGAAAACCGTTTCAGCTTTTTCTTCTTATGTTTGGGTATTTTATATTGAGAAACAACCGGATGATTGAACAGTAATACATTTTCAATTCTTGTAGGTACATGGGCTTGGCAATGAATTTAATTCAGCAGACAACGGGTTTGTATAAACATCCGGGATCTAGAGATTTAAAAATAGCTACTTCATGCCTCGTAAGCTAGAATAATATATTGGTGTATAATTAATCAGCTGGAGGGCATGTCGTGCATAAAAGTAAAGAACTACAAGAATTTTTATTAGAAAAAGCCTGGCAATTAACGGAGGAATGGTACGAATCTCTAGATAAAAGTGAGACATCAGGAGTGTACGGAACAAAAGATCCTAAAGCGATCAAATTGCTCAAAGAGCAAAACTACAGCTTTCATCTGCATTTTTGCAATTTATTCGTTCAAGACGAGCCTGTCTTTTTAAAAGAGCTGGAAGGGTGGGTGCTTAAAGTTGCATCAGATGAACAGCATTTATCAACACCTGAGTATCTGATTGTGAGAGAATTCTTTAGAACGCGAGATCAATATTTGACATTTATTAACGAGTTTCTTTTTCACAACCAGGATACATATTCACAAGAAGTGATCGATTTATGGAATCACTATATTGTTAAAACAATTGATAAAATTGTGGTTTGGTATATCGAAAGATACCATGAATTCTCACTGAAAAGACTTCAAAGTCAGCAGGAAATGATTAATGAATTGAGTTCTCCAGTGATTACTCTCCATGAAGAAGTGGCCCTGCTTCCTTTAGTAGGCGATATTGATACGATGAGAGCCAAATACATTCTTGAGCAAACGCTGCAACAGTGTTATGAAAAGGGTGTAAACAAACTTTTAATTGATTTGTCTGGAGTGGTGATGGTCGATACGATGGTTGCCCACCAAATTTTCCAGTTGATCGAAAGTTTAGAGTTAATAGGCGTGCACGCTATTATCTCGGGGATACGGCCAGAAATTGCTCAAACAGCCGTTCAATTAGGGTTAAATTTTGACAATATAGATGTGTCAGCAAAATTAGCAAACTCCATCCAGGCGCTTGCGTTAAATAAGTAAAACCAGCTCCATTTTACATAAAGGTATTTTTTTGAAAGGCCGAGACAATCGGTCTTTTTATTTTCATTAAAAGCTTAAATAGCGGGGGATACGGGGTGAGAAAAGGAGGGTAGTTTACCAGGAAATATAGCAGTTGGATGTATGAACGAATTTAACGGATCTTGATCCCCGGCTGACCAGACCAGCAGTATAAAAAGCTTCACCATCATAAAGCTTCATGATTTTATAACCTAAAAAGCACCAGCCCTTGAACTATCAAGAACTGATGCTTTTTTGTGGTGTGTCAGGAGCGGTGTTCCATAAAAAACTTATCCTAGGCAGATTGTATAGTATTTAGTGAAATGGGGATAAATATGGACGAATCTTAACCCCGAGAGGACGAAGAAATAGTGGATGATTTAGTAATAGCCCGTTCTTTATTTGGGACGACGATGGCCTTTCATATTATATTTGCCACGATAGGCGTAGGGCTGCCGCTGATGATTTTAGTGGCTGAACTGCTTTATCAAAAAACAAAAGATTTGGACTACGTTGTCATGGCCAAGCGATGGACAAAGACATTTGCTGTCCTGCTTGGCGTCGGTATTCCGACCGGCACGATTGCGGGCGTTCAGTTATCCTTGCTTTGGCCCGGTTTTATGGAAGTTGTCGGGCGAGTCATGCCGCTTCCTTTTCAAATTGAAATATACGCTTTTTTCGTAGAAGCTCTTTTCATGTCTATTTACGTGTATGCTGCCGAAAGAATTAAGCCCTGGATGAGAATTGTAAGCCTCGTACTCGTCGCTTTAGGTGCTTTGGCTTCAGCTGTATTGATTACAAATGTCCATGCCTTTCAGGGAACACCGGCGGGTTTCCGGTATGAAAACGGAGAGTTCTTAGACATTGACCCGTGGGCGGCATTTTTTAATCCAAGCTTTTTCGTAACGGCCGGGCACGTGGCACTGTCTGCCTACGTAGTCGGCGCCTTTGCGGTTGGTTCTGTTGCGGCTTTTAAAATGATGAAAAATGAACGGGGATCCAGGGTTTATTTGTTTCATCAGAAAGCACTCCTGATCAGCTTAGTAGTAGGGGGCGCCTTTGCGTTCTTTACCGCTTTAAATGGGCATGAATCCGCTCAGTATTTACATGAATATCAGCCGGAAAAGCTGGCTGCTGCAGAGGGGTTATTTGAAACTCAATCCCATGCGCCGCTTGCCATTGGGGGTTTTACAGACCGGGAAACGGAGGAAGTAAAGTGGGCGATTGAAATTCCCTGGGCGCTGAGCTTTCTCTCTGGAAACAGCTTCGATACGGTTGTAGTGGGCTTGAATGATTTTCCGGAGGAATTTTGGCCGCCGCTCTATATACATACGTTATTTAACGTGATGGTCGGCATCGGCTCTCTGCTTATCCTGATTCCCATCCTCGTATTGATCTGGAAAAAAGGATTGAAAAAGAAGCACTATCCGAAGCCCGTGCTTTGGACATTGGTAGCCACAGGCCCGCTAGCCGTGGTTGCGCTTGAATGCGGATGGATTTTCGCTTGTACAGGCCGCCAGCCATGGGTGATATACCGGGTCTTAACAACAGCTGAGTCAGCTACAACTGCCACGAATTTAGGTATATTGTTCATACTATTCATTATCGTGTACATTATCCTGGGGGCTGCAGTTTTGTTTGTATTGTTGTATTTCTTCAGAAAAAATACAGAACTGGATGATATGAAGCGTGCGGAGAAAAAAGGGAAACCGTTATACGGTTCCAACTCATAGGAGGATAGACGAATGGCTGATGCTCTGATTGCGATCACCGTGCTCTGGGGGTTTGTTTTTATTTACGCCGTTATGGCTACCATGGATTTCGGGGCGGGATTTTGGTCGATGATTTACATTAACCACGAGAAAACAAAAGCGACGAATGTAGCCAATCGATATTTATCTCCCACCTGGGAAGTGACCAATACGTTTATTGTTGCACTAGTTGTGGCGGTTTATAGTCTTTTTCCAACTGCAGCTTACACGCTGGGCACCATCCTGCTCGTTCCTGGAAGTGCGATTCTGCTTTTGCTTGCTTTAAGAAGTGCTTTTTTAGTTTTTTCAAACATCGCCACAGAATACAAAAAGCCATTGACCTACATTTCAGGTATTGCAGGGATTATTATTCCCGGCCTGTTAATCAGTGTATTGCCTATTACACATGGGGAGTTTGTCGATTATGTAAATGGTACAGCCAATTTAAATTTAGCCAGGCTGTTCACAAGCCCGAATGTGTATGCATTTATCGGCTTTGCGGTCAGCAGTACTCTTTTCCTCTCCTCTTTATTACTGGCGGATTATTCAAAAGCATCGAATGAAATGGAAGCTTATAAAGTGTATCTTCGGAATGGCAAAATATTAGGGCCCGTAACCTTGTTAATGGCTTTTCTGATTATGCTTACATTAGCCAATGAGGCCGAATGGTTATATGAGCGTATGATGGAAGACTTTTCGCTTCTGCTGCTTTCTGTCGGCTTCTTTTTGATTGTAGGAATCGGGTTGTATGGCTCATCGCCTTTTCAAAAAGGGGTTAAAGGAATGCCGAGGCTTTCGGTAATTGCCGTGGTCATTCAATACCTTATTGCAAGCTACGTTTATGGAAAAGCGCATTTGCCTTATATTATTTATCCAAATGTGACCATTCAGGCCGCTTTTACAGATCCTAATTCATTCAGGGCTGTGTTTATCACGTATATCGTTGGCTTCGCCATTCTGTTCCCCGGCTTTTTTTACTTCTGGAGCTTATTTATGAATGATAAACGATATTTGAGGCAAAAAGGGTGACTTGTCTCTACAGTGATCTTGCGTGACAATGAAGAAGCTTTCATATACACAATTGAATATGTGAGGAAGCACGAATTCAGCAGTGATACCTATCATTCCTGCTTATCTGTATAACCTGTTAAAAAAAGCTGGCAATCATATTGCCGGCTTTTCTTTTTAATTTAATTTTCTCTCTTGATAAAACAGAAATGAAAGGGGAAGCGGCAGGGAAAATATTGTGTTCGTTCTTGTGTCTTCCTTTATGTTTCCTTTATCATCTTCGGCGAGAACACCCCCACTTCAAGCTTGCTAAGTGGGGGATGAATCGCTGCTCTTTCAGTCATTCTTTTTCCTTGAACGCTCTATTGCTAAAATGGTATAATTAGGTACAGAACAAACGTTCAGGGGGGTGGGGAAAATAATGAGAACCAAAACAGATGAAACAAAGAACCTTCATTTTAAAGCCTTTCGGTTTAAAATCCATCCAAGTGACGAGCAAAAACAACTGATTAACCAAACGATCGGCTGCTGCCGGTTTGTTTACAATTATATATTAAATGAAAACATCAAGAGTTTCGAAAAAACAAAAAAACGGTATACAGAAACAGCTGCCAAAAAGCTTCTCCCTGGGCTAAAAGAAACATTCAAATGGTTGTCTCATTCTGACAGTATTGCTCTTCAGGCAAGCATCGAATATCAGTACGAAGGATTCAAAAAATATAAGGATCAGCCGAAAAAAGAATTAAAAAAAAGAGCCGCAAAAAAATGTGCAGAAGGCTATACGCCAACGGCGTATGATTTCAAGGGCCACCCAACATTCAAAAGTAAGAAAAACCCGATTCAGAGCTATACGACCAAAATGACAAACAACAATATTAAAATGATAGACAATCACATTCAGCTGCCGAAACTCGGCTGGATTCGTTTTTCCAAGTCCCGAAACATCGAAGGCGACATTAAGCGTGTCACCGTGCGCCGCAGCAGTACCGGCCGGTATTCTATTTCGGTCATTTGCGAGATGCCTTATTCCCCGTACAAACCAAGCACCAACGATGCCGTTGGCATTGATCTGGGATTAAAAGAGTTTGCCGTGCTCTCCAACGGTGAATCCATCGCTAACCCGAAATACTATCAAAAATACGAAAAGCGGTTAGCCTTTCTTCAGCGTGCGTTTGCACGTAAAAAAGAAGGTTCGAAATCGTGGAAAAAAAATAAAGTCCAGATTGCTAAACTGCACGAAAAAATCAAACACACAAGAGAAGATTTTCTTCACAAGCTGACGACCAGGCTCGTTCATGAAAACCAAGTGATCGCAGTGGAGAATTTGTCCGTGAAGAATCTCGTCCAAAACAAAAAACTAAGCAAGGGGATTCACGATGCGTCATGGTCGAGGTTCAACGAAATGCTTGCATACAAAGCGAAGTGGTACGGACGGACGATCATAAAAGTCGATCCGTTCTTCCCATCAAGCCAGCTCTGCTCAAGGTGCGGGCATCAGCACAAGGATGTAAAAAATCTCGCTGTCCGGGTGTGGGAATGTCCATCCTGCGGCGTTCGTCACGACCGGGATCTGAATGCGAGCCTGAATATTGAAAAAGAAGCCCTTCGGCTTCTTTCACTTCAGTCTAGTTAAGATTGGTCATAAAACCGTTGGAATACGGGGTTAGCCTGATTACTGGGGGTCGAAGATCCCCTTGCTCAGGAATCCCCCACTTCAACCGTCAGGTAAGTGGGTGGTAGTTCAAGATTAAACATACTTTGAATCAATCAAAACTGCTCTGTCGATTTTACATACTTAGAGCTGTTTTATCATCATGTATGCTGTATATATTGAAAAGGTAAATGATCTAAAAAAAGAACTATTAAAGCTTTTGACTTGTTCATATATACACCGAAGCTGTTTTCATAATGAGCATGTCATATTCAAAAATACTATTGAGTTAGACTGGGAGAGAATGAGATGAAGGCGGTAATTCAAAAAGGCTATGATTACATTGAGCTATGGCAGGAATCGATGAAAGATCGTAAGGGGCATATACCCGAGCGGTTAAGGGATGACCAGGCAGAAGAAGCTTTTTGGGCCTCTATGATGGAGAAAAAAACCTCGCACAAGCCTGATCCGTATACAATAGCCGTGCAGCAGGAGCTTCTTCCTCTTTTACACAGCGATGACAATGTACTGGAAATTGGTCCTGGATGGGGCAATTATACGTTTGCCATCGCGGATAAAGCTCGAAAGCTGACCGGTATAGACAGTTCAAAAAGTATTGTAGAGTTTTTAGATTCACAGGCTGCTGCTAAAGGCGTGAGGAACATGGAGCTGATTTGCGATAAGTGGGAAAGTGATAAAGAACGTGAAAAGTATGATGTTGTATTTGGCTTTAACTGTTTCTACCGCATGTACGACATAGGGAAAGCTTTACTAAAAATGAATGAGTCCGCAAACCGGCTGGCCATTGCCGGAATGACAACAGGACCGGAAAAGCCGCATTATATGGAGCTGCATCAAATGGGCTACAGCATCAATCTAAGGCGCCGGGATTATATCCACATCTTAAATGTGCTGCATCAGCTTGGCATTATGGCCAGCTGCAAGATGGTGAAGCTGCAAAGCCGGAAAAGCTATTCTTCTTATGAACAGTTAGTGAAGGATAATATTACGAAGATTTTAGATGCTCACTACGACGTTCAAGAAGTAGAGCGTGTGTTGCGTAAATATGTGATAGAAAAGAACGGTACATACGAATACGTATATCCATTTCATGCTGCTTTAATGTATTGGGAGCCAGTGTCTATGTAGAAGAAGAGGCTGAATGAGTAAACACAAAGTGCGAGGCTTAAAAAGAAAAACAAAAAATATAACTGCGCAGATTGAATCTCCTACGAGGGAATTCCCTAATGATTTTTACAATCATTCCTGGCATATACATCTGCCTGCAGCCCAGCATTCAATTCTGAAAAAATGCCTGCTGGTAATAAACGGCTTTGTATGCAGGCTTTAATCGACAGGGCAGTCCATTTGATTAATATCAAACGAGTAAATCAGCAATACTGTCGTGTTGTTGATTTACTCAGTCACGCACCAGGATGTGGTGGATGCAGTCATCCACTAGTGTAGTCCGGTAACTCTTCTCTGTTTTTGGAACACTAGTGATTAGTCTATCCGAAGTTCAAAAGATTACCATGCAATACGTCCGATTATCTAGCTTTTTAGCTTCAGCAATAGATACTTTTTTACGCTTTCTCCTTGTCATAGAAAAAATAAAAGTGCATAAAAAAATAAGGAATACCAACAGTGAGAAGCAATTTACAAAACTGTAAAAGATAAATCTTGAGGGGTGGGCTCAAATTGATAAAACAATCAGCATTTACGTTTCTATCCCACGATGGGTTAGATTTGTTTGCAAGCAAGTGGATAAAAGAAGAACAACAAAAGCCGAAAGCCCTTGTTCAGATAGCCCACGGTATGGCAGAACATATTATACGCTATGATTCCTTTGCAAAGGAGCTGGCTGCTCAAAATATTTTTGTGTATGGGAATGATCATCGTGGTCATGGTGAAACGGCAAAAATGGCAAATAGTTATGGATATTTTTCTGATGAGGATGGGTTTGAAAAAGTCTTGCAGGATATGCGTACCTTGACCACTATTATGGAAAAGGAGTATCCGAATGTCCCTATCTTTTTGTTTGGTCATAGTATGGGGTCTTTTTTATCGAGGCGATATATTCAATTGTTCGGAGACAAGCTTTCAGGCGTGGTTTTGTGCGGAACGGGAGGAAATCCGGGAATAATGGGGAAAATCGGAATCATGATTGCTTCCAGGGAGAAGAAAAAGAAAGGAAGCAAGGCACCTAGCCCCTTATTAAATAAGCTTACATTTGGAAATTTCAATAAAGCATTCCAGCCGAATAGAACAGAATTTGATTGGTTGAGCAGGGATGAAAAACAAGTAGACAAATATATTGAGGACGATATGTGCGGAGGGATCTTTTCCAGTGGCTTCTACTTCGACTTCTTTAGTGGTCTTGAGACGGTACATAGCCCAAAAAATAAAAATACTGTTCCTTTAGATCTTCCTATTTTCCTGGTTTCTGGAACCAATGACCCTGTAGGAGGGAAAAATGGAAAAGGAGTAATCAGGACCTTTAAGTCATTTAAACAAGTTGGTATTGAAGATGTAAGCTATAAGTTATATAAAGATGCACGTCATGAATTATTGAATGAAATCAATAAGGACGAAGTACAAAACGATATTATAAATTGGATTAATAACCATTGAGGTTAAGCGGTTCTCGTGAAAACTTCATAGATGTTCATTAAGCAATGACCTATATTTTTATTTGGAGATAACTATGCCTCCCGTTGATCTTATCAATGTGCCCTTCAGAATTCTGTTTTTATAATTTTCTACGGTTCTACATTAAAAGGTTCAGACATATTATTTCTCAAATTTAGAAATGATAAGGAAGTGAGGTATTTTGTTTAAAGTAAAACATATTCACGAAGATAAAATATACACTGTGTATAGTATTAGGACGATATCAATTACTATGGAAATCGGTGAGAATATCGATAATCACGAATTTCTGCTTTTTAAAAATGGAAAATGGTTATACGATTCTGCTAAAGACTATTTACCAATTGCTGATTAAAATATGTTTTATGGGCCCGATCATTGTAGAAGTTTTTCAAGACAGCTAACGTGTAGCTGTGTTTTGTTTGACGCCGTGTGTTTTGCTTACAAAAATCCCATTCTTTCTTCCACGATAGGGCCTGCTGGATAAATAAATATTAAACCCTACTCTTCAGCCAAACTGTCTTGTTACTTTACCAAGAAAAGTAACAATGAAGTTTAATGGTGCCTGTATAAAAAAGATATTACATGTCGCAGCGTATTATTTTTTATTTAATCCTCTTTTTGTTATTATATCCCAAAACTACTGGAACTCCTCAAAAATATCAAGTGTAATGGTTAAAAGTAGAGACCATTTAAGGAAAGGCATAAAATTTGCTTTTCATCTGACCTAGTTTAAATAATACATTTCTTTTCAGCATGCTATCTCCTTATTAATGCGTAGCTCCATTTTCATGAGTGGCTTACTTAGCAGGAAAGCTTAATTACCGGCTGCTGAGTGAATGGATCATGTAACTATTAAATGAACAGATGGGTTACATAATTTTTTTGTTTTTCTTTCTTCTATACGAGGAGGCTGCCATAAACAGTAAAACAATAATAAATAATATATCCAGGTAATCCGCAAATTCTTTAAAGAAAAAGCGACTGACCAGTATGACCCATAAACTCATCAACAGTAACGGGTAAATATAAACCTGCTTTCTCAAAGTGCCCACTTCCTTTTTAACTAGCTGATTCATTCAGTCTACTCTTATATTCGTCCAAATAAAAGATCAATGAAGGAGCCTTAGAACGTTATTTCGCCAAGGAGCAGCCCTACCATTAGGGAAGCTAGAACAAAGGCAAGAATCGAAAGAAGAATTTTATCCATTAACCGCATAGAGCGTAAATGTTCATAAAGCCTATCCATTAAGTGGAAGGTTAGTAAAAAAAGGAAAGCGGATATGCCTATTACGAAGAGCTCTGTACGGTCAAATGGTTTGCTGATATGTTCATTATAGTAAGAGCCCGCCGCGATAAATCCACTAATGAGGATGAACTGATAAGCGAAAAATCTAAAATGGCTCACGTTTAAATGGCTCCTATCCTGTAGGTTTCTTCATAAGATGTTCGGCTGATAGCAGGCTTTAGGTTAGTGCAACATATATAAAGCCGGAAAGGATTAAAGCGATCAACATAGTAAAGAAGCGGCACCGTCCTTTTATGAGTTTTTCACCTCTAGCGATATAGCTGCCGACAATGGTAACACCTATAGTCGCAATAATCTGATTACATTCGTTTAAGAGCTGAAATTTCCATTCCATCGTTGAAAAATGCAAATAGAATAGGAATAAAATAGATACCTAGAAAAAATGAATATCGTTTCTTTTAACAATCGAAGTTTCAAATAAAACATCCCTTTTTGTATGATGCCTTATTATATAAAAAACAGCATATATTCATATAACTGGTTAAATGAACCGGGGCAGATCGCAATTATACTTTCACTTATAACGAAAGAAATAAAGGTTGATAGACGACAATTTATGTATAATTTAACCAATTGAGGTATAATAATAATGATTTTTGCAGCGAGCAGGCACGTTTACATAAACAGGGAGGACTCATTGTGGTTAAGGTGGACGTACAGCATATTGATGCGTTTAGTTCAATTCCTGAGAAAGGGAATCCGGCTGGCGTTGTGTTAAACGGTAATGATTATACGGAAAAACAGATGTTAGCCATCGCAGCAGCAGTAGGGTTTAACGAAACCGCTTTTGTTGTTTCTTCAGATGAAGCTGATTTTCGCATTCGGTACTTCACACCCGGACATGAAGTAAATTTATGCGGCCATGCGACAATGGGAACGGTTTATGCTTTAAAAATGAACGGTTTACTGGAACAATCACATTTTATGATTGAAACAAATGCAGGCATACTGCCCATACATATTTGTGAAGAGCATGGTCAATTACGGATCACCATGCAGCATGCAAAGCCTGAATTTCAACCATTTAATGGTTCAAGGTCGGATTTAGCTGCGTCCATCGGTTTAGAAGAAGAAGACTTACATGCAGCGTATCCTATTGTATATGGCAGTACAGGCATTTGGACGTTGATTATTCCCGTTAAGAAACTGGCAAGTTTCAAGAAAATGAATCCGCTGACAGAAAGATTTCCAGGCATTTTAAAGGAAATGCCAAAAGCATCTTTGCATCCGATTTGCTTTGAAGTTCAAAATAAGGAAAGTGATATGCATGCTCGCCACTTTTCATCCCCTTATTCGGGTACCGTTGAGGATGCTATTACAGGAACGGCTTCAGGCGTAATGGGAGCGTATTTTAAAACCTTTGTAAAGAAGGATATGGCATTACCGGCAACGCTTATTGTAGAACAAGGTCATGAAATTCATAAGGACGGGCAGGTATATGTGCATGTAAAAGAAAAACAGGAGCAATTAGATATTTCTATTTCAGGAACGGCTGTTTATGTTAAGAATATTGAAGTGGATATCGACTGAGTGTCCATGCAGCGGATGAACGTTCCAGGCGAATAAAACAAAACAATTCTTTTGAATACAATAAAAATGAGAAGCAGCCTGCTTTTTTCATGTACAGATAGGTCACTTGGTCAGATGTTTTGTCCCTTGAAACATCTTTTATCACTTCTGGCAGGAGTCTTTTATTTTCGCCGCCAGTTGAGGAACTTATAAAAGAAGGAGATATAGGAATGGAACTATATAAAAGTATAGATTCTATCACAAGCAGGGAAGATTTAGCGAGGTTTATTTCTCTCTTAAGGATAGACTTGCAAAACAATAAAGCTCAATGGGAGAACCATACACTTGAAAGGTATTTAGAAGCGATAGAGGCGTGGGTGATCGATATGAATGGCTATTATCAAAACAGAGAAGAACCCATGCCAGAACAGCCATCATGGAAGACTGTAGCGGATGTATTGTACGCCTCAAGTATGTATGAGTAAAAAAGACGTGCAAAGGGCATTTCTTATTTACATACATCTTTCGTTACAGTCGTTGTGCCATAAAAAAAGCGATCTTTCTTTTTAGGAGAAAGATCGCTTTTTGTGGTTTTATCCATTACGGGCCTGTCCTTAATTTAGCGGAAAAGCACAGTTATCTTTTTTTAGAGCAGCATTTTTTTATCAGCTGACAATTGAATTTCCTGCTGTTCTTTTTCGATCGCCTGGTTTTTCTTGATCTTCAGGTGATAAATCGCATAGCAGGCTAGCATAAATGGAACTCCGCAGTAAAGGGCAAGCCGCTGGTCTGGATTAAAGGCCATGCTGACCAGGACGGCGCAGTTCAGCACAAGGCCCAGCAGCGGGAAAAACGGATAAAGAGGGGCTTTGAATTTCAAGTCTGCCACATTGCCGCCTTCCCGGACGTATTTTCTGCGAAACGCAATCTGGGAAGCGGTGATGGAAATCCAGCCGACCTGGGCGCCGAGCCCGGCAATAGAAAGCAGCCAGAGAAAAACCGTTTCTTCTGCAAAAAAGCCAGATAGCAGCGATAGAAGGGCGATACCAAGCGTCAAAATAAGCGAGTTCATCGGAATGCCTTTTTTGTTTACTCTTGCCAGGGCAGGAGCAGCCATGCCTTCTTTCGAAAGCGAGTACAGCATGCGGGAAGCCGCATACAGGCCCGAGTTTCCAACCGATAAAAGAGCCGTCAAAATAACAAAGTTCATAATATCAGCCGCATACGGAATACCGATGCTGTCGAGCACCAAAACAAACGGGCTTTCCGTTACGCCTGCCTGGTCCGAAGGAATTAAGCCGGCCAGGACAAAAATCGATAAGACAAAGAATACAAGGGTGCGCCACACCGACTGTTTGATCGACTTCGGAATCGTTTTTTCTGGGTTTTCACTTTCCCCAGCCGCAATCCCGATTAATTCGGTTCCCTGAAACGAGAAGTTAACCGCAATCATCGTAATCAGCAGGGCGGTGACGCCGTGTGGAAGCAGGCCGTCCGAAGCATAATTCGAGAAAAAGGGTGCTTCCTGGCCGCCTTTCATGTCAATCAGTCCAAACATCGCCGCGCCGCCGAGAATAATAAACAAAAGGATTGCCACAATTTTAATGCCGGAGAACCAGAATTCCGCTTCCCCAAATGCCTTGGCCGACAGGGCGTTGAGTGAGAAGAGCAGAACGGCAAACACCGCACACCAAATCCATGTCGGTGTATCAGGAAACCATCTGCCCATCAGCTGTCCGGCAGCCAGAAACTCCAGGGCAACCGTAACGGCCCAGCCGAGCCAGTACGTCCAGCCGAGAGCAAAGCCTACGCCAGGTCCGATAAATTTCGTTGTATAGGTTTGAAAAGAGCCGGATACCGGCATCGCCACTGCCAGTTCTCCGAGGCAGACCATCGTTAAATACATGACAAAGCCGCCGACTAAAAACGCTAAAATGGCTCCTCCGGCCCCGGCTTGATTAATCGTATAACCCGATCCGAGGAACAGACCGGAGCCGATGACCCCTCCGAGTGAGATCATAAATAAGTGCCTGGTCTTCATCGTTCGTTGTAGTTCTTGGTTTTCAATTACTTTCATTGTATTGCCTCCCTTGCTCCATATTTTGGTAACGCTTTCATAAGATCCATGCCTTATACTCTTTTTATGCAATTTTCGTGCCAGCTTAAAGTGTCTGCAGAAAGAGCTTGAAATAAAGGAATAATCTAAGATTAGCGTGAAGCAGTGCAAATTTTTCTGTCGTTTAGACTGAAAAATTTGCACTCATGAAAAGATTCTAACTATTTTTTGTTTACATTTAGATGATTAAAGCAGCTTTTCCCCAAACAAAGAGCAAATAAGTGCAACGGCAGCATTTCCTGTTTTATTCTTTTCATCTAAAATCGGGTTTACTTCCACAAATTCCGCAGATGTAATAATGCCTTCTTCCTCAAGCATTTCCATTGCAAGATGGCCTTCGCGATATGTAATGCCGCCTGGCACAGGTGTTCCAACGCCTGGTGCTTCCTGCGGATCCAGTCCATCCAGATCAAGAGAAAGGTGAACCCCATTCGTTCTTTCCCGCAAGTAGCTGATCGTTTCCTGCATAACGGAAGTCATGCCAAGGCGGTCAATTTCATGCATCGTATACACTTTAATGCCTGTTTCTTTAATTAATTCTCTTTCTCCATCATCCAGGTCACGGGCACCGATAATAACAATGTTTTCAGGTTTGATTTTGGGAGCATAACCGCCAATGTTGGTAAGGAGAGGATGTCCAATTCCAATGCTTACAGCAAGGGGCATTCCATGAATATTTCCTGAAGGAGACGTTTCGGCCGTATTTAAATCTCCATGGGCATCGAACCAAATAACACCTAAATTCGGATTATCTTTTGCGACTCCTGCGAGCGTACCGATCGCAATACTATGATCGCCTCCAAGAATCAAAGGGAATCGATCCTGTGCGGTGCTTTCCTGGATTTTTTTTGCGAGTAATTCATTTCCTTCTGCAACGGCTGCAAGATTTTTTAAATTGGTATCGGGATCAGCAGCCGCTCTTTCTTTTAATTCTACAGTGATATTGCCTTCATCGTATACGGCATAGCCAAGCTGTTCAAGCTGCTCTTCGACTCCGGCGTAGCGGATCGCACTTGGACCCATATCTACACCGCGGCGGGTTTGTCCTAAATCCATTGGTACACCAATAATTGAAACGTTTCTGTTTTTCATTTTTGTAACCTCCCTGGCTGTTGTACTATCGCTATCTATTAAAAACACAAAAATGAAAACGGTTCAACTAGACATTTTTTTGAATAAATATACAATAATATTCATTTAAGAGAATCGAAGGTTTTTTCGATGAATACAAAATAATTTTATTTTTTTGCTTTTCGCAAAAAAAATTTGCGCTTTAAACAAAAAGCCTCAAGGAAAAACGCAAAGAAATTAGCTTTTTCAAGTTGGCACGGATATTGCAATAGATTGGGTGAGAGTGAAAAAAACTTATTGGAGGGACACATCGTGGTGATTACGTACAAACATGAACCATTTACGGATTTTTCAAGAGAAGAAAACAAGCAGGCATTTAAAGAGGCGCTTGCCTATGTAAATACACAGCTTGGAAAAGAATACCCGCTTGTGATTGGGGGAGAGAAAATCACTTCGGATAAAAAAGCTGTTTCTATCAATCCAGCCAAAAAAGAAGAAGTGATTGGAACGATTTCGTTAGCGGATAAAGAGCGTGCAGAACAAGCGATGCAGGCAGCACTGCAGGCCTTTGAAAAATGGAAAACAACAGACCCGGAATTTCGTGCTCATATCCTGTTCCGCGCAGCGGCGATTATTCGCCGCCGCAAGCATGAATTCTCCAGCTACCTTGTGAAAGAAGCAGGGAAGCCATGGAAAGAAGCCGACGCAGATACAGCAGAAGCCATCGACTTTTTAGAGTATTATGCCCGCCAAATGATTGAACTGAAAAATGGCGCACCGGTAGAAAGCCGTCCTGGTGAGAACAATAAATTTTCATATATTCCGTTAGGTGTTGGGGTCGTGATCTCGCCGTTTAACTTCCCGCTTGCGATTATGGCCGGCACCGTCGTAGCCGCTCTTGTGACAGGAAATACGGTTCTATTAAAACCAGCTGCCTCTACTCCGGTTATCGCTGCAAAGTTTGTAGAAGTGATGGAACAAGCAGGATTGCCGGCAGGCGTTTTAAATTATGTGCCGGGCAGCGGAGCAGAGATCGGCGACTATCTTGTTGACCACCCTAAAACACGCTTTGTTTCTTTTACCGGCTCCCGTGAAGTTGGATGCCGGATTTATGAACGGGCTGCGAAAGTACATCCCGAACAAATTTGGTTAAAGCGTGTCATTGCTGAAATGGGCGGAAAAGATACCGTGCTTGTTGATAAAGATGCGGATCTAGACTTGGCAGCTTCTTCGATCGTATATTCTGCTTTCGGATTCTCCGGCCAGAAATGCTCAGCCGGCTCCCGGGCAGTTGTACACCAGGATGTGTATGACGAAGTGCTTGAAAAAGCGGTTGCTTTAACAAAAAACCTGACACTGGGCAGCCCCGAAGAGAATGGTACATATATGGGCCCTGTAATTGATGAGAGAGCATACAACAAAATTATGGAATACATCGAAATTGGCAAGCAGGAAGGACGCCTTGTAGCCGGTGGTAAAGGAGATCAAACAGAAGGCTATTTTATTCAGCCAACGATTTTTGCAGATGTAAAAGAAAAAGACAGACTGATGCAGGAAGAAATTTTCGGTCCTGTAGTGGCTTTTTGCAAAGCAGATGATTTTGACCACCTGCTGGCGATTGGAAACAACACAGAATATGGCTTAACGGGTGCACTGCTTTCCAAGAACCCTTATCACCTTGAGCGTGCCGAAAAAGAATTTCATGTAGGGAACCTGTATTTTAACCGGGGCTGTACGGGTGCCATTGTCGGCTACCAGCCATTTGGCGGTTTCAATATGTCGGGTACAGACTCTAAAGCAGGCAGCCCGGATTATTTACTGCTGCATATGCAGGGAAAAACGATCTCGGAAACATTTTAAGTAAAAAAGCATCTGTATATCCGGCTGGTGTACAGATGCAGTTTTTCGAATTGAATCAAACAACTAATAGGGGGAACTAACATGACAGTATCGATGACGCATTCAGAAAAAGTGATTCAGCAAACAGAAGAATTTGGCGCCCATAACTATCATCCGCTGCCGATCGTCGTTTCAGAGGCGGAGGGCGTTTGGGTAAAAGACCCGGAGGGCAGCCGTTATATGGATATGCTAAGTGCGTACTCCGCGGTGAACCAGGGACATCGCCATCCGAAAATCATTCAGGCGCTGAAAGACCAGGCAGACCAGGTTACACTCACTTCCCGTGCTTTTCACAATGACCAGCTCGGACCCTGGTATGAAAAAATCTGCACGCTGACGAGAAAAGAAATGGCTCTTCCGATGAATACAGGAGCAGAAGCCGTAGAAACAGCGATCAAAGCTGCTCGCCGCTGGGGCTATGAAGTCAAAGGGATTGCAGACAACCAGGCTGAAATTATTGCGTGCATCGGAAACTTCCATGGCCGCACAATGGCAGCGGTTTCTCTTTCTTCAGAAGCAGAATACCAGCGAGGTTTTGGTCCGATGCTTCCTGGCATCAAGCTGATTCCATATGGCGATCTTGAAGCACTGAAAGCAGCGATCACACCGCAGACAGCTGCTTTCATCATAGAGCCGATCCAGGGAGAAGCAGGAATTATTGTACCGCCGGCAGGGTTTTTAAAGGAAGCAGCTGCTTTATGCAGAGAGAACAATGTTCTATTTATTGCTGATGAAATCCAGGTAGGACTGGGACGGACAGGCCGTCTGTTTGCTTGTGAGTGGGAAGATGTAGATCCGGATATGCTGATTCTTGGAAAAGCACTGGGCGGCGGAGTATTCCCGATTTCCTGTGTGGTCGCTAACGCTGGTATTTTAGGTGTTTTCAATGCCGGATCTCATGGCTCGACATTTGGAGGCAATCCGCTTGCTTGTGCGGTATCGACCGCTTCTCTTAATGTGATTGAAGAAGAACAGCTTGTACAGCGTTCAGAAGAGCTGGGCAATTATTTGAAAGAGCAGCTTTCCAGCATCGATCATCCTTCTATTAAAGAGGTAAGAGGACGCGGACTCTTTATTGGAATGGAATTGAATGAGCCAGCCCGTCCATACTGCGAACAGCTGAAGGAAAAAGGGCTGTTGTGTAAAGAAACACACGAAACCGTAATCCGCTTTGCACCTCCTTTAGTAATCTCACGTGAAGAGCTGGACTGGGCTATTGACAAGATCAAGCAGGTATTTGCTTAAGGATAAGCTTTAGAAATAAGGAAGGCTTGTTTTGAGCCGCTTATGAAAAAAATAACATTTTATAAGCGGCTCCCCATTTATAAAATCCGATATAGTTCTATGTCATAAGGTAATTGATGCATGTGAGGATCTCATTACTAAATAAGAATAAGAGAAGAAGGAACGAGGAAAAGAAGCATGAATGCAAAGTATTGCAGAGAGTCAAAGGTGATCCGAACAACAAGAGTATTTCCCAGTGATGTGAATAATCATAATACATTGTTTGGCGGCCGGTTAATGAATCATTTGGATCAAGTTGCCTCCACATCCGCAGCACGCCACAGCCGGAGAGACTGTGTAACAGCATCGGCCGATTCAATTGATTTTTGGAATCCGATTCAAACCACCGACTCGGTTTGTTTTGAATCTTATGTATCGTGGACCGGCGTATCCTCGATGGAGGTATTTGTAAAAATCATTACAGAAGACCTGAAAAGCGGGGAAAGAAAAATCGCAGCGACGGCATTATTAAACTTTGTCGCGCTGGACCAGCATAAAAAACCGACACCCGTTCCAAAGGTGATTCCCGAAACAGAAGAAGAAAAAAGATTGAATGAAAGTGCTGCCGAGCGTGCCAGAATGAGAAAAGAAAGAAAGCAAAAAAGTAGGGAATTAACCGTTTTTATTACCACTGATCATCCTTGGGACTGATTCAAATACATTTGAGGAGAAAAAGAGGCTGCAATGATCAAGAACTGCTCAAGTTTTCAAGAAATGAAACGCTGCTTTGAAGAAAACGCTGATATTGTACAGGAAATTGACGAGATTCATATTGCGGAAGAAGGTTTTACCGACTTAACGTATAAACTGTACGCGCCAGATTCTATTACCTTCTCTAATAAAACGTATTATAGGCTGGCCAAGTATCAAAAATGGCTGACCGTTTACTTTGACGGAAAAGCAGACAAGATTTTAAAAATGGAATATGGTATGATTGGCTCTAAATGGAAAGAGCATAGCTGGGCAAAAACAGTCAGCAGCTGATCCGCCAGCTTATTGTAATAACAGAGACAAAAAACATATAGAAGCTAACGACAGCTAAAGAGGTTTGGCTGTATGGGAAACTTTCTTGACATACTATTGGAAGCGATTTCAATATCGTGAAAATCTGACTCTAAAGCGGGAGTTATTTAGCACGCTCAATCAAAACGGTCATCATCCCACAAAAGATTTTGCGCAGGGAAGAACATGAAACATAGATGCGGGTTGTGCTTTCTTCAGTGATTTGGCACGAAGAAAGAAACTCGTTAAATAGATACGTATTTAAAACAAACTATTATGAGGTGAGAACATGGCTATTATTAAAAAAACAGCACCAATTCCTAAAGAACAAAAGAAAAAAGAGAACGTCAGCTTATTCCGATCAACGCAAGAAATTATTCATCAGGCGCTTACAGAGTTAGGATACTCAGAATCTTTATATGAGCTGCTAAAAGAACCGATGCGGATGATGACCGTTCGAATTCCGGTAAGAATGGATAACGGAGAAGTAAAAGTATTTACTGGTTACCGTGCACAGCACAACGATGCGGTCGGACCTACAAAGGGCGGCGTCCGCTTTCATCCTCATGTGACAGAAGAAGAAGTAAAAGCGTTATCCGTATGGATGACGTTAAAGTGCGGTATTACGAACCTTCCTTATGGAGGAGGAAAAGGCGGTATTATTTGCGATCCGCAGCAAATGTCAATGAGAGAGCTTGAACAATTAAGCCGCGGATATGTACGAGCCATCAGCCAGATTGTAGGTCCGTCAAAAGATATTCCAGCTCCAGATGTTTACACAAATTCGCAAATTATGGCCTGGATGCTTGATGAATACAGCCACATCCGTGAATTCGATTCACCTGGATTTATTACAGGAAAGCCTCTTGTACTCGGAGGGTCACATGGAAGAGAAACAGCGACTGCCCAAGGGGTTATGATTTGTATCGAAGAAGCTTTAAAGAAAAAAGGGATTGAATTAAAAGGTGCCCGTGTGGTTATACAGGGATTTGGGAATGCCGGCAGCTTCCTGGCTAAATTCCTGCATGCAGAAGGCGCAAAAATTATTGGCATTTCTGATGTGTTCGGTGGCATTTACGAGCCGGACGGGCTGGATATTCCGTATTTGCTGGACCGCCGGGACAGCTTCGGCAATATCACCAATCTTTTTGAAGACACAATCACCAACCAAGAGCTGCTGGAGCTTGACTGTGATATCCTAGTTCCCGCTGCTATTTCGAATCAAATTACAGAAGAAAATGCAGACAGAATCAAAGCATCCGTTGTGGTGGAAGCAGCGAATGGTCCGACTACGCTGGAAGCTACCAAAATATTAAGCGAACGCAATGTGCTGCTTGTGCCAGATATACTGGCGAGTTCGGGCGGGGTGACGGTTTCTTACTTTGAGTGGGTTCAAAATAATCAAGGCTACTACTGGACAGAGGAAGAAGTCATGGAAAAGCTTCAAAAAGTGATGGTTTCATCATTTGAAAATATTTATCAAACATCAAAGTCTTTACAGGTTGATATGCGCCTGGCTGCTTATATAGTCGGAATCAGACGTGTAGCAGAGGCTTCAACGTTCCGCGGCTGGGTTTAAAAAAGAAAAAAGAGAGGACGTTTCCTATGTGGGTCATAACAGTGTGGACGGAAAACAGGATTTGTATGTATGAATTTGAAACGAAGACGGAAGCGGACAAGACATTTAAAGAAATGAAAGGATGCAAAATCCTGTCGGAGATTGTTTATTCTGATGAGACAGTTCTTTCATCCATTTAAATTATAAAAATATAAGAAAGGAGCCCATACGTTAAATAGTATGGGCTTTTCTTTTAATTTAGGAATCAAGGTGCTTTTTCAATTTTTTCGAAAATCAAACACATCATAAGGGACATCCAGCCAATGGCCGTTAATGACGACTGTATCCTGATCCATCCATTTTATCACGGCTTGTTCCTCATGATAATTCCAATAAACAGTCTTCGGCTTTCTATTCTCTTTGTTAAAATGTAATTCAGCACGAACCGCAAAATCAGTAGTGGCTCCTCCACTGGAAACATAAGCTTTAACGGTATAGTCTCCATTTGGAGAATCTGCTTCTGAAATGAAATCTCCCTTTGGTAAACGGTCCATGTCAAAAAATGCCCAGTACACACCGTACCCTAATAAGGCCAAGAGGAGCAGAGGGATGATTACCTTCTTTTGTCTCAATTCTCTTCCTCCAAAAGATTCAGCTCTAAAATAGTTTTTTTCAGTACAATCTTTGATTATACGTGAAGGCACTGAATCTGAATACGGACCAAACTGAAAAAGTAAGAAAAGTTTATTGATATATAGGTGCCAATCCATTGAAAGACCTTACTGGTTGATACAGGTAACTTCTAATTGTTAATATGCATGAAACATATGAGTAATAGGCATTATTCACTTTATAGTTTGATTTGTATAATAGAGATGTAGAGAAAGCGAAATGTATAGAAGTAACAAATAAATAAAATAGATGATTATGTCATTTTGGTTTTGGAGGGAAAGAATGAAAGTTGTGGCACCTAAGTCTTTTACCTACCGTGGTGGAAATAAAGCGGTTCTTTTATTGCACGGATTTACAGGAAGTACAATTGATGTAAGAAAGCTGGGAAAGTATTTACAAGAACGCGGTTTTACGTGTCACGCTCCTTTATACAAGGGGCACGGACAAGATCCTGAAGAACTGATCCAAACGGGTCCAGCGGATTGGTGGCAGGATGTACTAGAAGGCTACCATTTTCTCAGAAAAGAAGGCTATGAGGACATTGCTGTGGCGGGTGTTTCGCTTGGCGGTCTCTTCTCTTTAAAAGTGGGAATCGAACTTCCCGTAATAGGGGTTGTGTCTATGTGTGCACCTGTTAAGGCGAAGAATGTAGATGACTTATTTAAGCGGGTTCTCCATTATGCCAGGGGATACAAGAAGCTGGAAGGCAAAGAAGGGGAACAAATTACTGAAGAGATGAAGAGGTTAGCACAAACGCCTATGCAGTCTTTAACAAGCCTGCAGCAGCTGATACTCCAAACGAGCAAACAAATCAACTTGATTACTTCACCGATTCTTGTATTGCAGGGATCGCTGGATGATCCCCTGTACAAAGAGAGTGCTAAAGTGATTTACGAAAACGCAGCAACGAAAGAAAAACAAATGAAATGGTATGAACAATCGGGCCATATTATTACGTTGGGTAAGGAGAAAGAGAAAGTTTACGAAGACGTACATACGTTTTTAAATCAATTGGACTGGCAATGAAAGTTCATGATTAAAAAATTAATAAATGCTGCCTTATAGCAATCAAGAACCCTCTTGCTCAGCAAGGGGGTTCTTGATTGCTTTTATCCTATTTATGTTTCATCACACATAAGGAATAAATAATTCGCTTCAGCGAAGGTTTTTAAATAGATTCTAATGTTAATTCAATAAACTTTTCAACCGCGGGAGATTGCCACTTTTTTGCTTTAATGAGCAAGTGCGAGTAAATAGGCTCGAATTGCTCATTGTGTTCAATCATCGTTAATAACCCTTTTTCAATCTCATTTTTTACCGTGACGTAAGGCAGGACAGAAAATCCTAAACCGCTCATGACAGTTTGCTTTATAGCTTCTAGGCTCCATAATTCCATTGTTTGAAATTTGGTTATTTTATGATTAGCCAGGTGAGTCTCAAACATAGAACGATAACTGCATCCGTCCTCATTTGTAATAAAGTAATCGGCCGTCTCTTTGTTTTTATAATGATCAAAGTGACGGTTTTTACTCGGACTGGTCACTAACACAATTTCTTCTTTATGCAGTTGATGGTGAATACAATCCGCTGCTTCTAACTGCGGCCAGACCATAAACGCAATATCGACATGCCCGCTCATCAGGTCTTTTTGATTTTGTCCGCAGGTTCCGTTGCTCAATATAATATTAACGTCTGGATATTTCGTTGTATATTCTCTTAGAATAGGTCCTAGTCTGGAAATCGTTAATGACTCAGGCGCTGCAATTTTTAATTCTCCACTTACTTTGTGATCGCTCTTCATCTGGGCGATGCGATTATACGTATCTAACAATTCATCCGCTAAAGGAATTAGTTCTTTTCCCAGGGAGGTTAATTTTAAATCGCGCTTGGTGTAAGTGAATAATTCCCCGCCCATTTCTTTTTCTAGTGCTTTAATATGAGAAGTAATGGTTGACTGGGTATAGCCCAATTTTAAAGCAGCATTTGTGTAGCTTCCAACATCGACAATAGTTCGAAAAGTGATAAATTGTCTTATTTCCATTAGGTAAACGCTCCTCTTTTATTTAAAAAAATGATAATGGTTATTTGTAATTTCAATTTTACCGATGGATAGACCTATACTACAATGAATCACGAAACGTATTCAACTTTTTTTATCGAGAGGAGAGATAAACCAAAATGAATATGACAGCATTCCTTTCTTATATTATCATCACATCTATTACCCCGGGACCGAGTAATATTTTGGTTATGAATGAAGCAAGAAGGTTTGGGTGGAAAGGATCCATACCGTTCAATATTGGCATTATTTCAGGTTTTATTATTCTTGGAATCGTAACATCATTTTTAACGACAAGTCTTTATGAGTGGTTACCTATGATAGAGCCTTACTTTAAAGTGGTCGGTGCGGCGTATTTATTGTATCTAGCATGGAAAATTGGTTTTTCTAAAAAAAGCAAAGAGCAGGAGACGCATAGCCAATCTTCTTTTTTTTCAGGTTTGTTTTTTCAAATTCTTAATGTCAAAAGCATCTTGTATTTTTTAACAGCGATGTCCACGTTCATCCTGCCTTATCATGATTCGAACGCATCTGCATTCTTTTTCATGTGTGTCACCATAGGCATAGGCTGTGCGGCGTTGTTATTGTGGGCTTCATTTGGCTCGGCTTTTAAAAAGATATTTGCGAAATACGATAAAATCATAAATATAATCATGTGTTTGTTACTCGTTTATTCAGCTATTACCATTTTTTAAAGGAAAGAGCCGTCTTACATGGAATGGTGCCAAAACTGAGGGGCCGCACTTGTTTTTAGAGCAAGGGTGATAGGAAGAAAAGAGATCGACTTTGTTGATATAAATGGGATTTAACTACTTTTAATATATTTATCTACTAAAGAACGCCCCCTAATCCTTAAAATATTTAATATATTATTTCTAGCAGAAACGTCCAACCCTGATTTAGCAGGATTGGACGCTTTTTTATTTCTACAAAAAGAACCGTGAAAATTATGGATGTTTTAAATACTGGTGTACTTATTATAGAAGATTCACAAGCAGTTGAATCCATTAATTTATAAATTTATATCCTGCCCAATAAACCTCCACAAGCAAATTCAGGATCACAATCAGAATAACAAGAGCAAATTCCATGTATCATTCCTTTTTATGAGCTGGCCATTTCTATTTTTGTCTAAATCATGAACTTCTCTTTCTTTTTTTAAAATATGAAACCAAAATCAGAACCATAACGTAGTACTGTATAGTTACCCAGCATTAGATGAAGGCCGCGTAACTTTCAAACTCTTAATAAGGAGGCGTGTAAATTGGGAAGGCGTTATTGCGTATTGGCGAAGTGGCGAAACTAAGCGGGCTGTCGTCTCGGACGATTGATTATTATACACAGTGCGGATTGCTGGCTGTAAAGCGTTCTTCAGCAAATTACCGCCTGTATTCAAAAGATGTGCTGCAAACATTAGAAAGAATAAAGTTATTGAAAAACCATCGATTGTCCATTGAAGAAATTAAACAGGCGCTTCAAGAGTCAAAGAATCAGGAGATTGAGTCCATTCTATATGAAGTGCAGGATAAAATTGAATGCCTGGAAAAAAAACTAGCGGCATTGGAAGAAAAATTAAAAGACGCGCCGCAGGATGAGAGAAAGCGGGTGCGTTGTATGCTTGAACAAAAACTAGCAGACGTGATGAGCCTGTTAACGATGCTGTGACTATTTTTGGAGGTGAATCCCTCATTAGGGGGAAATAATTGGACATTACAACAACGATTAATTTGTTTTTGCTTGTGCTTCTGCTCGGATTAACGGCTTTCTTTGTGGCAGTAGAATTTGCGGTTGTAAAAATCCGTCTATCGCGCATTGATCAGCTGATTGCAGAAGGAAATAAAAAGGCTGTCCTGGCAAAAAAAGTGGCTGGCGACCTTGATTATTATTTATCAGCCTGTCAGCTTGGAATTACAATGACAGCGCTTGGACTAGGAGCCCTTGGTAAACCGGCTATAGAGCAGCTTCTTTACCCTGTTTTTGATTATTTCAACGTATCGGAAACAGCCGCTTCCGTTTTATCGTATGTGATTGCGTATACAATCGTTACGTTTCTTCACGTTGTTCTTGGAGAGATGGCGCCAAAGACACTGGCGATTCAGTTTTCTGAAAGAACAACTCTGCTGCTAGCGCCGCCGCTGTACTGGTTCGGAAAAATCATGTATCCGTTTATTCGGGCGCTTAACGGAACCTCACGCGTTCTTCTTCGCGGTTTTGGCGTACAGCCAGCCGGGCATGATGAAACGTATTCAGAGGATGAACTGCGGATCATTATGGCTCAGAGCGTACAGGGCGGTGAAATTGGAGCAAACGAACTGACCTACATGGAAAATGTATTTTCATTTGATGAGCGGGTGGCCAAAGATGTCATGGTCCCAAGAACATCGATTGTAGCGCTTGATAAAAGCATGGGCCATCGAGACATTATAAAGGTGCTGGTTGAAAACAATTATACGCGCTATCCAGTAACAGAAGGAGAAGATAAAGACCGGATCATCGGGTTCGTAAATGTGAAGAAAATGCTGACACACATTGCGGCAGGACGAGACCGTAAGCTTGAAGAATTTGTCCGTGAGCTGCCGCTTGTACATGAAGTAACGAAATTGCAGGAAGCGCTTGTGAAAATGCAGAGTGCCCGCGTGCATATGGCGCTCGTGATCGATGAATATGGCGGCACAGCTGGTATTTTAACGATGGAAGATATTCTAGAAGAGCTCGTTGGTGAAATCCGCGATGAATTCGATGCAGATGAAGTACCGGATATCCGCAAAAAAGGCGAACATCAATACCTTATTAACGGCCGGGTACTTTTGCGGGACTTGGAAGAGCGGTTTGGTATTCAGTTTGAAGGACGTGAAGAGGTAGATACGATTGGCGGGTGGATTCAATTTCAAAAAGTTGATCTTGTTCAGCATGGTGATACCGTAGAACAAGCCGGAAGAACCTGGACCGTGTCAGAGATGGACCAGTACCAAATTAAAGAAGTAACACTCAGCCAAGAAGATTTTAAAGACGAATAAACGCCCGATTACGGGGCAAACACTCAGGAGGTGAGTCCCCTGTTTAGGGGAACCAATTGGACGGAACGATAATAATAAACTTGTTTTTAGCAGCGCTTATGATTGTGCTGACAGCATTTTTCGTAGGAGCTGAATTTGCGATTTTAAAGGTACGTATGTCACGGATTGACCAGCTGATCGCAGAAGGAAATAAAAAAGCAGTTCTTGCCAAAAAAGTAACCAATGATTTAGATTATTACCTGTCTGCCTGCCAGCTGGGAATTACGATTACAGCGCTCGTTCTTGGCTCACTCGGTGAACCGACGGTCGAGAAAATGCTGCATCCGGTATTTGATCAGCTGAAATTGTCCGAGACATTATCTACGGTGCTGTCTTATGTGATCGCGCTGTCCATCGTTACCTTTTTACACGTTGTAATCGGAGAGCTCGCTCCGAAAACACTCGCGATTCAGTTTGCCGAGAAAATGACCCTTTTCCTGGCACCGGCGCTTTACTGGTTCGGCCGGGTGATGTTTCCGTTTATCCGGATTTTAAATGGAGCAGCCCGTTTGTTCCTACGGCTTTTTGGCGTAGAACCGGCTGGGCATGATCATGCACACTCAGAAGAAGAGCTGAAGCTGATTATGCAGCAAAGCTATAAAAGCGGTGAAATTAATAAAACAGAGCTTGCTTATTTGCAAAACTTCTTTACATTTGATGACCGTGTGATCAAGGATATTATGGTTCCGAGACTGCAAATGGTGACACTCGAGAAGAACCTTACTTTTGAACAGTTAATCGCCGTGTTGGATGAACATGAATATACGCGATATCCGGTCACAGATGGGCACGATAAAGACCAGGTTATCGGTTTTATCAATACAAAAGAGATGATGACAAATATCGCAGCCGGACAGGAGCGCGAAATGGACGCATTTATTCACAGCATGCCGCGCTTTCATGAAGCGACCCCGATTCAATCTGTGCTGCTCAATATGCAGCAAAGCCGGGTACACATGGCTCTCGTAACAGATGAATATGGGGGAACAGCCGGCCTTGTAACAATGGAAGATATATTAGAAGAAATTGTCGGTGAAATCCGTGATGAATATGACGTGGACGAACAGCCCGATATTTTAGAAAAAAGCAAGGAAGAATATGAAGTAAACGGACGTGTGCTGCTTGCAGACTTGGAAGAGCGGTTCAATCTGGCATTTCCGGACGCTCATGATGTCGATACCATTGGCGGCTGGATTCAAATTCAAACGCCTGCTTTGCCTGAAGAAGGAGCCACAATTGCCCTTCACTCTCATCTGTTCAAAATTTTAGAGATAGAAAACTATCAAGTAAAGAAGATTATCCTCCACTTAAATGCAGCGCCTGCAGCCTTCAATTCTTAAATCAGAAGCATGATTCCTAACAGGAATCATGCTTTTTTGTTGTCCGTGTTTTAAATGAAATTCGATATGTCCCCTTTGCCTGATTTCTAAAATACGGAGACACATTATGTTAGTATAAAGTGTCCGTGGTTTTTTACATTATATTTTCATTCAGTTTGCGGTCATCTAAAATAGATGCGTACATATTGATTGAAAGTTATTAGATTCAAACAGATTGTTCATCATTTTAAAAAGGATTTGATAAGCAGTATGGAACAACCTTTATTGAAAGTGGAGAACATAGAAATTTCTCGTCTCAAAGCCGACCGGGCCAAACCGCTCGTTCGAGATGTGTCATTTGAACTGTACGAGGGAGAAATGGTCGCATTAACAGGACCGAGCGGCTGTGGGAAAAGTATAACTGCTCATGCACTGGCTGGGATGCTTGAAAAGAGCTGTATGGTCACCAATGGACGCATTTATTATAAAGGACAGTCTATTATGTGCAATGATGAAGCAGGCTGGCAGCAGCTGCGCGGCCGGGAAATTGCGCTTTTGATCCAGCACTCGCTTAACGGGTTAGATCCAATTCGTACGGTAAAAAAGCAAATGGTCGAGACACTGAACCAAACAAAAAAGCGGTCTAAAAAAGAAGCCGCAGCCTGCCTGCATTCACTTTTAACGCAAGTCGGTTTTACGGAGCCGGAAGCCATTTTATCTGCTTATCCGTTTGAACTCAGCGGAGGCATGCGCCAGCGTGTGCTGCTGGCTATGATGCTGAGCCTGGAGCCTAAACTTTTAATTGCCGATGAACCGACTACCGCGCTCGATGTCATTAATCGGGAAAAGGTATTAAGGCTTTTTAAAAAGCTTCAAGCCGAATTAGGGCTGACAATTTTGCTTATTTCCCATGATCACAATAGTGTAAGCCGATTTGCTGACCGGGTCGTGCAGATGAAAGAAGGAGAGCTGGTGCATACATGATTCTTGAACTTCAAAATGTCACAAAGGAATACACGAAGCGGAGAGGGCTGTTTAAGCCAGCCGCTTCGTTTAAAGCGGTTCATGGAGTCAGCTTCTCCATTGCAAAAGGAGAGAGCATGGGACTTGTGGGTGAAAGCGGCTGCGGAAAAAGCACGCTGGCCAAGCTGATTATGAATATGGAATTTCCTACATCGGGACAAATTAAAGTAAAAGGACAGCCGGTTGGCAGAAGAGGGAAAGACACATACTTATACAAGCATGCTCAGCTTGTTCTGCAGGATTCCTCTTCTTCTTTATATCCGGGTATGTGTGTAAGAGAGGTACTGGAAGAGCCTTTACGGAACTTTCATTCTTTCGATAAAGAAGGTCGTTTAGCGGCATGCAGGGAACTGCTCGATTTAGTGGACCTTGATGCTTCTTTTTTGTCTCGATATCCGCACGAGCTGAGCGGGGGACAGAAGCAGCGGGTTTGTATCGCGAAAGCATTAGCTGCCCGGCCGGATTTAATTATCTTTGATGAATCAATCGCGAGCCTTGACCCGCCTTCACAAAACGCAATTGTTCGTATGCTGAAGCAGGTTCAAAAACAGCAGCAAATCGCCTTCTTATTTATTACGCATGACCTTCAATCGGCCGAGCAGCTTTGTGACCGCATCATGGTCATGTATGAAGGAGAAATTGTTGAAACCGTTCAACCAGGGAACCACCAGAGCTTCGTTCATCCTTATACCCGCTTGCTTTTTCAGTCACAGCTAAATGAAAAAGCTGAACAGTTTATTTAGCTGCCAGCGAAAAAGGACCATGTATAATGAATTTTTCACAGAAAAGGTAAAGTCCATTGTTTAAGGAATTTACCTTTTCCAATGAACCCTAATAGTGAGCCTCACTAAAAATCAAGAAGGGATACTTTTCATTTTTTCAGGTAGTTAATAAAGTGTTTAAATGCTTTATCATTCCCCCCCGTTTTAAAGTACACCACATCATTTGGCTGCAGCAGCTTGTCAAAATAACGGATGATGTCTTCGGGGTCAGAAGAATGATACACATCTTCTTTGTTCATTCCGAATGCAACCGCGGCTTTCCCTATATCTTTAGCAAGGGAGCCTTTTGTAATCAGTTTGTTTATTCCCAACTCGACTAATAATTTTCCCACTTTTTGATACTCTGTATCTGCATAATTGCCAAGTGCAGCAATTCTGCCTAAAACCGCTATTTTCCTTTGAGACGGCAGCGAGATTTCGTGGAAAGTCCGTAATCCGCTTTCTAAAGAAGCTGGATTTGACTTCCATGTATCATCAATGATAGTGGTGTCATTTCGGCCTTCAACGAGTTGAAAATGAGATTTTAAAGGTGGAAAGGATTCCAGTCTTTTGATGGCAGTATCCATGTCCATTCCTAATTCTACAGCCACTGCAATAGAAGCGGCTGCATTATATACATTATGGCTTCCCAGTCCTGGAACAGTCCCTTTAAATTCCTTGTTGTTATGAGTGATCTTATATTTCATGTTGTTTTTGTCGAAACGAATATCCTTAATTTGAAATTGTGCATCCTTCCCTTTACCAAATGTTACGATTTTTCCCCGGTAGTTAGAGAAATCCATAGAGGAAATGTGTTCATCATCAAGATTAATGATTAATGTCCCTTTATAACCCAGCCCTTCTATTAACTTTGCTTTTTCTGCTTTATAATTTTCAAATCGACGGATTTTATCTGTATGATCTACACCAATCATAGTCATGACACCAATAGTGGGGAAGAAATAACTGCAGGCTTTCATCATGTCCCCGCGCTTTGACACGGCTGTCTCAAAAACAGCAACATCTGTATTTTCATCAATGCCCAGCAGATAGGGAAGATGAAAACATCTAGCATTTTTATTGGAAATGGAAGCTTGAACGGTGAAATCATTTTGGAGAATGTGTTTGATCATTTCTTTCGTAGTGGTTTTACCACAGGTGCCAGTTATGGCTGCAACAGGGATATTAAACAAATGCCGGTAATAAGAAGTGAATTTGAGGAAAGCTTCCGTTACATCGGCAACCATTATAATTTGATCGGGATGTAATTTTTCCATATTTAAAAAAGGCTCATCCGTCACAATATAGAAGTGGTGATATTTTTTTAAGCGTTCACCGTTCAGTTTTCTGCCTTTTTTTACACGGAAATAAACGGTATTGTTTTCCGCTTCATAAAGCTCACGAGTCACATGTACAATGGGCACTTTCATTTGTGCTTGATTTGGTTTCATTCCCATTACTTGCAATATGTCCTCTAAAAGTAACGTTTTCAAGCTGCCACTCCCTTTCAGTACCGATTATTGAAGGAGATTTTCAGCTCCCTTGTTTTTTTACCACTCAAATCAAACTGTTATCTCCATAAAAAAAGCAGTTTCCTGTAATAAAGAGGAGCCTGCATCAACATTAAGGACGGACCGTTATCGCAGTCAGAGCAACGGGAACACTTGATATTTAGACATTGTTCAAGGTTTTTAATAAGGAAAATAAATCCTTTTCATTATCTATGCATTTACATTAGTACTACAATCTGGAGGGATCTATTCCTTTTAAATGAGCAGCTTTTCCTTGCTCAAAAACAAAAAATCAGCAGAAGTGATGGTGAACGAATCGAAGGAGTTTAGGGGGGAACCATGAAGATTACGCTAGCTGCTTTAGTGGAAAAGCCTGATTTAAAACCCGGCGAATTGAAAGATAAGCTGGTAGAGAGAGCAGAAAAGTTAAGTGGGAAATTTATCTGCTGTTGAATACAAGTAGATGAATCTACAACGTGTCAAAGGTTGAATGGAGTGCAGACTGGTACAGGAAATTGCTCAAGGAATAGGATTAAATTTATCTAACTTCGCATAATAACCTTGAGGTGAATATGATGGCTGAATTAGACATGTTCAAATGCCCAAGCTGCAAATGGGAAGGCCAGTTTGAGGAAACAGAATTGGATGAAAGAGTAACAGAAGATGGTTCTTACTGGGAGCATTATTGCCCTAAATGCAAAACAGTCATTGGTTAGGCATCCTATAGGATGCTTTTTTTATGAAATCAAAACGCTGTCTCCTGAATGCCGGGATCTATGGAACCAGCAGATAAAAAGCCGTTGCTTATCTTTACTTAACAGACATTAATCCAGAATACTAGAGCGTTTTATTGCTCATCTAGATGCTTACTCTCAACTCCTTGTTTAAAGGTATAAAAGCTTAGATATAAAATCTCTAGCTTGTTCATCAATTAAACTTGTTATTCTTTTGAACTACCGCCCACTTAGCAAGCTTGATGTGGGGGTGTTCTCGCCAAAGATGATAAAATAAGGAGATAAAACGAAAAACAAAAGGTACTCTGTTTAGTACCTTTTGTCAACAGCCTGCTTTCTAACTTTGTCTATACCCTGTGTTATTCTGTCATTTAGAAGAAACTTTTTTAGCATCTAAATCGTGATGGAGAGCTGGAGAGGGGATCTCCGGATTAGGGATCTGTCCTTTTGAAGATGGATTTGCCAGATAGACATAATCTCCTGTTCCATCCGGTGCACTTCCTGTGGCCCATAGACCTGTAGAAGAAGCTGTTCCTTCAGAAAGATCCCAGAATTCATACGCGTGAGGCTGTGCTTCCTGCTCCGCCTCAGCAGGGAATGAGGCAGGCACCACTACGCCATTTTTCTCTTCAAGTTCCTGTATAGCCGCCATCCACTGATATTGATGATAACGGTCACGTGCCAACATTTTCCGGAATACGGCACGAACGTCCTCGTCTTTCGTCATATGGTAAAGACGTGCAACCTGCAGTCGCCCTTGAGATTCAGCGTGCAGGTTGGAGCGCATATCAGCCAGCAGGTTGCCGCTCGCTACAATATAAGCACCATTCCACGGCACACCATTTGAATTGGTCGGCAGGCCGCCCAGCCCGCTGACAAGCAGATGCTGCGGATTGATACCGCCCATGATAGCAGCAATAGCTGGATCTTCCGCTGCTTCAGCCTGTGCTTCTGGCGATGCCCCGTCTAGAAGCTGGCTGATCAGAGCGCAAAGCATTTCGACATGGCCGATTTCTTCTGTACCGATATCCATCAGCATATCCTTATATTTTTCTTCTCCACGGCAGTTAAACCCTTGAAAGAGATATTGCATCATGACAGTCATTTCCCCAAACTGGCCGCCGAGCACCTCTTGAATCTGGCGGGCAAGCATTGGATCGGGACGTTCAACCTTTACCTCGAACTGAAGTTCTTTTTGATGGCGGAACATAATGAATCCTCCTTTTAAATATGAGTTTTTCCCTTTCTTTTCTTACCTTTCTCTTGTTACCCACATTTTGGTGGAATCAACCATTTTTGTAAAAGGCTAAATAGGGTTAAAAATAAACATTTCTTTTAATACGGTTCATTCAAGAGGAACGCTCATATTTGAGAAATCCTAATCAAAGGTAAAGGAAAATAAAACTTGTTTATTGAATTAAAACTAAAAGGAGTTGGATAAACAATGGGCTTTTACGAAAAAAGGTATGACTTAAAGAACATTGTGATAAGAGAGACCGGGGAAATGGTTGAATTTGACGGGGGTACTTTACACGTTTATAAAGGCAGTGAAAGACAAAGATGGGAAGTTAAATTATCAAATGTCAAGAATCATAAAATATTCGACGATTCGATATTAGAAGAAAAAGGATACATTGATTTTGAACTCAAAAGTATTGAAAATGATGAATTTAAAGGAACTGCGTTCGTTTCAGACTTTGACCCGGACTCTCGTGGAACCAAAATTATGTTAACGGGTATAGGGGAGTTAATTGGATAGAAGTCATATGGCATCTTATAACTAAAAAACTTCTTTTGGATCGAGAAGAATTGTACGGTATTTAATCGTCATTAATTTCAGTAAACTTTAAAATATTAAAATTTTTTAGAATCAGCTGAAAAATAACCGAAGAAAAGCCCCGGATAAAAAATCCGGGGCTTTTCTATGCTGCTTTTAGCCGATTAAGCTTCATAGTGCGAGTGTTTTTCACGGAAGACATGATCATCCAGGTATTTATGGAAGAACCATTCACCCGCTGCAATAATGAGTGCTGAAAGAAAAGCAGCTGACAACACGTCACCGTCGTTAATGAAAAGAGCTTTTCCCATTAGCCAAACGACTAGAAAAGCTAACACAGCGTCTGATACTGTTGCGATCGTATTGCGTTTTACGTAGTCTGAGCTCGGTCCATGATTGTCACCGGTTCTGCGGAACAGAAGCAGATCGCCAAGGATATAGGCTACGATGGTGAGCACAAGACTAATCAGAAGTGTATCCCCGAACTCACCATCATAAATACCAGTAAGAACGATGCCCAAAACAACCGCAATCATGACAAATTTGATCAAAATCGCTTTTACGTGTTCCAAGGTAAACACCTCCTTTAGTGGTTGTGCTCAATTTATACCCGGGGGATAAAAGCGTAAACAATTTTTGCTTTTTTATGCGTTAAAACCCCACTTTTTTCCTAGTGAATCTCGTTTTCTTTTATTTTGAAAAAGCGGACGTATTCTACTAATTTAAATTCCTGATATCTGATAAAAGAAAAAAACGAACAATCTCTCAAATACGCTGCCGCCGCCATGCTGCGGGAATCCCTTAGGCGCATTAGGTGATTTTGAAAAAATTATAAAACCAGCACAGAAGCGGGTCCAACTGCTCTGGTTCTTGTATGTATGATGTCACGTCTATTTTTCAAAATAGGAGAATCCATTTTGATCAGTCCTTTTCAAAATGGACTCTTTTTGTTTTACACAAGAGGTAACATTATCAGGAATTTTGATTAAATGGCACTTTGATTACTTACACTGCATCCGTCTGGATCGGCGTGTTGTCTGTTGACATATGAGTTAATCCTTTTTCTGCCTTCAAGGACATAAAGAAACAAAGCAGGGAGAGCGGAGCACAGGACCAAACAACCATATATCCTCCATAAGAGTAAATGGTAAAAAAGATAAAGCTGATACTCAACAGGTAAAGAGAAAAAGCGAAATACATAATCATGCACCCCTTGTAAAAGGCAGCACGTTCATTCATTTGTGCTTCTTTTTTGCCGAGTTCTTTATGATGACGGTTAAAGGAATGGACAGAAGACAGGAGCAAAACTGCAAAAACAGGCAGGATATAAGCATATATATCAGGCTGTTGCAGACACACATACAAGCTGACTAAAAGAGACAATCCAGCAAAAGTTAAAAGGGAGGCCACATCGTAAAGGCCCGGGTTTTGTTTGGAATGGTTCATAGCATCTTTTCCTTTCTTTGTTATGTCACTGCTTTTATATTTTGTCCCGATTTTCATTTGTTCATAACTTTGTCACATTTTCACAAACATTTTTGTATAAAAGGATCAAAAAAATGGAGGAGTTACAAAAGAATATAAGGAGAACAAGCAATAAAAGAGCTGAAAAGTGGATATAATGCAGAGAAAGCGCTTTATATTTTCTTTATAGGAGCAGAGTAAAATGAATATTACAATCGATGAAGCACTTATTATTATTAATGAAGAATTATTAAACCAAAAGCCGTCCAGTTACAGAATTGAACGAAAAGATCATTATCCTAAGATAAGGGAAAATGATGTGCTGGCCAGCCTCGGCTGTTTAGGAACTGAGCTAAAAAAATCCGGTATTGTTCCTTTTCAAGATGCTGGTTACCTGCATCTTTTGCGGCTGGCTGAGCAGAAATTTGAAGTAGAGTTTCACTTTGGGGGAATGAAGCTGCCGAAAGAAGTATAATTCTGGCTGGACGGTTTCGATTCTCCCATCTACTGGGCTGGGCCAGGTCATTAAGATGCCTGTTTTTCTTTATAATTCAAAAAAACAGGCCTGAAACGAACAAAGCATAAAGAAAAATCCAACCAAAATGCCAGTAAACTAGGGGAGGAACAGCCGTAATAGTATCATCCATGATCCTGATATCCAGAGAAAGTTGAAGTGGCAGCATCAGCCGGATAAGACCTTTTGTATCTACAATCGAGTTTTTTAACATAACTATGGAAATGGATCTAATCAAAATAGAAAGAACGCCCCACCACGTATTTTCCCTTTTTTGACGATCCCCCGTTTAAAAAACGCACAAAGCGCAATGGATAGTGTGGACAAGCTGAAGTACACTAAAAAGCTAAAATACACAACTTAAGAATTCTCATCGTGAGATCAGAAGGATTAACGCTTGTGGGGTTTTAGCTGTCAGAGTGTCAAAGCGTTTAATACAAAGGAATTCGATTCAATCAGGGAATTCCTCAATATAACAGCTTCCGGATCAAACCTGTTCATCATGTTGACCAGGCCAATTTCTAAGTAATGGCCGAAGTTTTCAAGTGATTATAATAATAAAACTTCACTTTGCTGAAGGGGGAGATCTCTTGTATATGCCTTATTTAGCTGGTGACCAAACACCTGTTTCAATTTCGGGAAGAACCGGACAGAAAACCCCTTAAGCACAAAATGGACATCGCCCTTTGCTTGAGGGGTTCGGTATTCGTTTTACTTTAAGCTGATCGCTTGTTTCCCCATTTGTTCCCACGCAGCAATAAAAGCGGCTTTGTTTGATTTATTATTTTTGATTCCTGTCAGCGGGTCATTAAAATAAATATAGTTTTCATCAAAGCCTGTCACCAGTACAGAGTGCTCTCTATACGTAATTTCCACCGGTCCATCTGGTGTTTCCCACGTCCGAAATTCTTCTTCTCCTAACACATCGAATGTAGCGTTCGTAATAATCCAGACCGTTTTGTTGTCTTTGAGTTTGTTGATGATACTGTCAAAGCTTTCCCCGGTGATGTTTTCTACTTTGCCGGGAAGATAGCGCTCAGCCAATTCGAAAATCGGCTCATTATACACGCCGTATCCCGGTGTTTCAAAGGAGTACATGTCACCAACAAAACCCGTATGGGGGTTGCCAAAATAGGTTTTTCCATTTTGCTTCGTCATTGGTGTAAGGTCTCTTTTAATTTCTTTGGCAAGCGTCATCTTATCCGCGTTCACACCCGCATCCTGAAGCAGCATAGCGAGACTCGTCACTTCACATCCCCGCGGCAGTTCAGGCATTTGATTGATTAAAGGGGCATCCAGAATTTTTTCTGTCACATTCGCTTCTGTGCTTACATTCGCCTGTTTTTGCTCAGGATCTGTTGATTCTTTAGGCCGTTCTTCCTGGATGGCTTTCTCGGGCTCTGCTTGTCCGAAGGAAGAAACGGCCTGGCTGATATCTTCTTTATACAAATTGAGGTTGTATACACAAAGAACGACGAACAGCATGAGTGATAAAAAGGAATAAATAAGAAGTGGTTTGGCGGGCTTTAAAAACCTGTTTTTTACATAAGCTGCTGCAAAAATAAGTGTCATGGCACCTGTGCCAAAAAGAAGGGTAACCTCCATTGTTCAAACTCCTATAATTCGATGCCGAAAAAACAACACGGCATCTTTTATTTTTAAACCGTACTTCCTGCTTTTTTGGCCGAATGATTTCGTTAGCTTCCAAGAAACAATAAGAAAAAATAGCTAAAAGGAAGCAGGAAGAGATTGATATCTAATCATATTCTACCATAAACTGGTCAGAACGTTCATTGATTGATCACTTTTCATACGGAACATATAAGCGTCGGCGGGTTATATTCAGGAAATATCTGCATGGAATAGGGGGAGGGGAGTGGGAATAAAGTCCTTTGTTGTATAGGTGAAAACCAAATGAGTAATTTCTTTGTCAGAAAATATGACGATATGGCTTTACAACGAAAGAAATTTATTTATAATCATAGTAACAAGTTAAACAGATTTGTTTAAACTTTATTTTATTTAACAGAATTGTTTAAAATTAGTTTAGCGGATTTGTTTAAACTGTCCTCAGTCTTTCCAAAATTTCATCGTTTGCTAAATTAAAAGATCAAAGGGAATGGCTGAACTAAGAAAGAAAGCGCTTACGTATTTTTGCCATCTGTTTCTATATTTAAAGGAGAGTGAGAAGATGAACCATTCACCAACAGAGTTAAAGAAAGATTTAAAGATTCGGCATATCACCATGATTTCTTTAGGTGGAATCATTGGAGCCGGATTGTTTGTAGGAAGCGGCTCACTTATTAATATGGCAGGCCCTGCTTCAATCTTTTCTTACGCCCTGGCAGGCCTGCTTGTCATTTTGGTTATGCGCATGCTGGGAGAAATGTCGATGGTCAACCCATCAAGCGGCTCATTTGCGACCTATGCTAGAGAAGCACTCGGTCCCTGGGCAGGCTATACAATCGGCTGGCTGTATTGGTTTTTCTGGGTAATCGTAATCGCTGTTGAAGCCATTGCCGGTGCAAACATTATTCAATATTGGTTCCCGTCTTTGCCAAGCTGGTCCGTCAGTTTGATCCTGACTTTCTTGTTAACATTGACAAACTTGTACTCTGTTAAATCGTTTGGAGAATTTGAGTATTGGTTCTCATTAATCAAAGTGGTCAGCATTGGGCTGTTTTTAATTCTCGGTGGAGCCATTATCTTTGGGCTTTTCCCAGGCGTTGAATCACCGGGTACATCTAATCTTATACACCAAGGCGGCTTTTTCCCGAATGGAATCAGCGCTATTTTCCTAGGCATTACCCTTGTGATGTTTTCATTTATGGGAAGCGAAATTGTTGCAACAGCTGCAGGAGAGACGCCGGATCCTGAAAAAGCGATTACTGTAGCTACCAATAGTGTCATTTACCGTATTCTTATTTTTTATCTTGGCTCTATTCTTGTACTGGTAACGCTTCTTCCGTGGAATTCCCAGGATCTTTTGAAAAGTCCGTTTGTATCTGTACTGGAAATGGTCAATATTCCAGCTGCAGCACAAATTATGAACTTTATCGTACTCACTGCTGTGCTTTCCTGCTTGAATTCCGGCCTTTATACAAGTTCACGGATGCTGCTTACAATGGCGCAAAACGGAGACGCGCCTCGCATGTTCTTAAAAATTAATAAAAAAGGCGTGCCCGTTCAGGCGATCTTAGGCTGTACCGTTATTTCCTATATCAGTGTGGCATTCAATTATCTGTCCCCGGATAAAATCTTTCTTTTCTTAGTAAACGCTTCCGGGGGAGTAGCGCTGCTTGTTTATCTTGTTATTGCTTTTTCACAGCTGCGCATGAGACGCAAATATGAGAAAGAAAACCCAGGCGCGCTGCGCATCAGAATGTGGCTGTTTCCATATTTGACATACGCGACCATTATAGCGATTTCGACTATTTTTATCGCGATGGCATTTATTGATTCTCTTCGATCGCAGTTCTTCTTGACACTGTTGATCGCGGTTTTAGTTGTCGGCTCTTTCTTTGTGAAAAGAAACTCACGGTCAGCAGATGCCGTTTCAAAAGAAAAAAAGCAAATGACCATTTAAAAACAGAATGCAAGAAAGAAAAGGAGCGAGTCCAAACCATTTGGACTCGCTCCTTTATTTTTTATAGAAATCGAAGCGACGTACTTAATTGATTTACATGCTGCTGATCAGCCCAGAGAATAAAATAGTTGTAAGTCGTTCCTTCAATCTGCACCGGCTTTGGATAGCGGACAATCAAAGCGGCCTGCCCATTCATTTCCGAAGGCTGGTCCTCTGATGGGAAAATCAAGCAGGCTTCCTGCTGCTGGATTTTTGTATGAATGATTCTAGGCGCGGAGCCGTATGGCTGTAACGGGTGAAAGGCTTCGTTACGGCAGACTTCATGAATCGCTTCCTCTGAAGCAATAGCAGATATTTGAAAGAAACCGTCTGGGCCTTCATACCGCTCATCGCTTACTTTTTTCCAATGGGAAGGGTATTGAAACTGAACACGATAGGCAGAATTCGTAAATGTTTTTGTCAGCGGCAAACGTGGCGCAGGAGACCATTGTAAAGCAGTAATAAAAGCCCCTTTTACAAGCTGGATTGGAACGGGGTGCTGGATATCTACCACCCACATCTCATCCGCGATTTCCTCAGTGCTGCATCCTGACAGATAAGCAACTTTTCGGCCGTTTGGCGACCATGTGACAGGAGTGGCAAAGCAATTAGAAAGAGCTTTTGTTCGGTCGTTTTCTCCTTGTTTTCCAGACGTTCGAATTAATGAAAAATACCCGGCTTCTTCAAAGGCAGTAGCACTGTAAGCAATCGTTGATGAATCAGGGGACCATACCGGAAAATAGTTTTTCGCAAGCGGTCCGCCTTTTATTTCAAATATTCTGCCTGTAGAGAGTTCCAGCGTATAAATCAGAGAGATACTGACACCAGGAGTGGTGAATAGGACGTAGGCTTCATCAGGAGAAAGGCGTATATTGTGAAGCGGTCCGCCAGTGTTTTGGGTAATTTGGTGTTTACGTGAGCTGTCGCTTCTTATACGGTAAAGCTGGCTCGTTCCCGATGCATCCGGCGCTTGAAACAGCAGCTCGGTTCCGTCTGCAAACCATTGGACATCGGTCGCGCCAGGCTCATTTATTTTTTGGGGTTGATGGGTGGAAAGAGGGTATAAGACAATTTGATTTTGATTTGTATACGCTAGCGTTTGGCTGTCCGGTGACCAACTGAGGTAAATGCCCAGCCCTTCTTCAAATTGATCAATACGGGAAACGGTCCTCTCCATTAAATGAATAACATAGAGAATGTTATTTTTTCCGACAAAAGCAATTTTCTGACTGTCTGGTGACCAGAAGGGGATTGAAAAAGCTTCTCCTAACCCTGTGGTTACCCGTACACTTTCCCCGTTGTTTGGGTTATAAAGCCATATGTCATACGTTCCTTCACGATTAGAGGTGTAGGCAATAAAGCCATCATCGCCCGGAGGCGCATAAGGGATACGTAGTCTCATCCCAGGCAGCAGTGTCTCAGATGGAAGATTATTTGCTTTTCGGATCAGCTCTGTATTAATGCGTCCTCCTGTTACCACGTTAAACCGCCTGGAAATGTCAAATAACGTATCTCCAGGCTGTACAACATAATAAGGTGCACCCTGGGGGACTTGTAGCAATTGTCCGACTTGAATCGTATAAGGAGGATGAAGCTGATTGGCTTCAATAATCAACGATTGCGGAACGCCGAAAAATTGGGCAATGCCGAAAACGGTATCCCCGGGCTCAACGCGAATCATATCAACACCGGGAGGAACAGAAAGCTGCTGCCCGACATAAATCGTATAAGGCGCCTTTAAGTGGCTGGCAGCGATTAGGGACTCAAGCGGCAGCTGCCATCGCCTTGCGAGCTGATAAAGCGTGTCTCCAGGGCGGACTGTGTAAAAACGCTGCATCCTAGACCCTCCCATTTTTATTTTTCAAATCAGTTTAGCGTATTACAAACACGAGAAAAAAGTGCTTGTCCTTGATCCGTTCATGCTGAATTAGATAAAAGGATAGATCTTTCTGCTTGGCAGTTCGTTTGATACATATGGGAACAGGCACAATCCTGCTATTCAATAAATGAACAATGTGTGAAAAGTATCTGTTTCAGGTTTAATGCTTTCTCGATCGGTCATATGAAAAGGGTATGTATATTTATATGAAAAATTTTCCGTGAACCATTTCACAAATAATGTGTTTTATACTAAAATTTAAAAGTGTTTAAACTATTTTCATAGGTTATTATAAGGAGGGAATTATGGACACGTCTTTGTTGTTAGAGTATGGATGGATTTTAATTGTTTTAATCCTTCTAGAAGGTGTTCTATCGGCTGATAACGCCCTGGTTTTAGCGGTCATGGCTAAAAACCTGCCGGCAGAGCAGCAGAAAAAAGCGATTAATATAGGGCTGATGTTAGCTTTTGTATTCAGGATTGGAGCGATTTTTCTTATTTCGTTTCTTTTCCATGTTTGGCAGGTACAGGCTATCGGAGCTGCTTATTTAATTTTTATTGCTTTAAAACACCTGCTTAAAAAGAATAAGGGTCACGAAAAAGAAAAGAAAGTGAAAAGCTACCGCGCAACAGTGGCACAAATTGCATTAGCGGATATCGCCTTTGCGATCGATTCGATTTTAGCAGCTGTAGCACTGGTTCTGGCTTTGCCCGATACACCGATCGGTGCTATTGGCGGTATGGATGGCGCCAAGTTTATTGTCATTGTTCTTGGGGCGCTTGCTGGCCTGATCGTCATTAAATTTGCAGCCGGGTTTTTCGTGGAGTTACTTGTTAAGCGTCCAAGCCTTGAAACGGCAGCAATGGTGCTGGTAGGCTGGGTTGGGGTCAAGCTGTTGATGCATACCCTTGCACACCCGGCGGTACATCTCATTTCTCATGATTTTGTTGAAGGGCCTATTTGGAAAACAATTTTCTGGTCCGTAATGGTTCTGATTGCTTTAGGCGGCTGGTTTTTATCTAAAGGGCAGCCTGAAAAGCTTAAAAGCGGGAACTAATAATTTGAATTACCCCCAGTTACTCACTACGTTCGTTGAACATGGGCGATTCCTAAGTACAGGAACCTATCGGCCCCTAATTCATTAGGCTACACCCGTCACTCCGACGGTTGGCAGTACGAACGACTTTGCAGCAAGTCTCCTGCGGAAAATCAAATTGTGTGACTAAACCATGGCTAAATCATGGATATTCCGGGCAGCATTGATGTCCGCGTTTTCGGAATGACCGCAGGAAACGCAAATAAATGCCGCTTGTGTTCGACGGTTTTCCTTCGCTGTATGCCCGCATGAATGGCATCTTTGGGAGGTGTGGCGAGGATCAACCGCGATCACCTTCTTGCCGTACCATTTCGCTTTGTATTCCAGCATCGTGCGGAATTCCGACCAGGAAACTTCGCTGATTGCTTTGGATAATGTATGGTTCTTCAGCATATTTGATACTTTCAGGTCCTCAATCCCGATGATATCGTGGTTTTTGATGATCTCGGTCGTGATTTTCTGCAAGTAATCAGTCCGTGCGTTCGCAATCTGTTCATGAATACGTGCCACTTTCATACGCTGTTTTTGTACATTTTTCGCTTTTGATAAAGGTTTTTTTTGCTGAATCGCCAGGCGCTGGCGGCGGGAAAGAATGCGCTGTACTTTGGCCAGCTTTTCTTCTAACGCTCTAAAAAACGTTGGATTTTTGTATACTTTCCCATTCGAGAGAATGGCAAAGTCTTTTAAGCCAACATCAATCCCAACGGTGGAATCTGTTTTGGGCAGGTCTTTCACCGCTGTTTCAACAAGCAAAGAAACGAAGTACTTTCCGGAAGGGTTTTTCCGTACCGTTGCGTTTAAAATACGGCCTTGCACGTCACGGCTGTTCGCAAAACGAACCCAGCCCAGCTTAGGCAGTTTCATGCGATTACCCAAAATGCTTACCTCCGGAAGCTGATTCTTTTTTTCAATATTTGTCGTGTAGGACTGCACTTTATTTTTCTTACTTTTAAATCGTGGAGCCTTGTTTTGCTTCTTGAGGAAACGGTCAAAGGAATCAGCCAGGTTTTTCAAGGATGATTGCAGGGAATGTGAATCAACTTCTTGAAGCCAATCTAGTTCTTTCTTGAGTTTGGTAAGCTGGGAAGAACAGGCACTGTACGATAAGCCTTTTCCGGTTGTTTGATAGTTTTCGTTCCATAAGGAAAGGAAGCGGTTGAACACAAAACGCGAGCAGCCGATGGTTTTCGCAATCAGCACTTCTTGTTCTTTGGTTGGATATAGGCGAAAGCGATAGGCTTTGTTCACCAGCATTCTACTCACCTCGTTTAGTAACTATAATACAAATTATACCAAAATCAAGGCAAAACTAAACACGTTTGCTTCGCAAAACTGACATTCACCCCACCGCTTATTTCTGGGCTGCGCCCTTGACGAAATGGCAGCGGGGGTATTCTTTCAGTAAAATCTGATAGAAAATGACAGGAACCAATCTCACAGTTTAATTAAAAAATAGGATGTGGAGCAAATGAAAACCTATTGCTGTGAAGACATGAAGTATCATGCTTCTTTTAAATGTAATGTTCATGAAAATCCCTTCGACTGTCCTGATCAGCTTGTCTACTGTGATAAGGATGGCAGGGAGTTTGGAATCATTATTCACGACGGGGGCAGCTCGGTTATTGCAATTCAATATTGTCCTTGGTGTGGGAGCGATTTAGATTAGATACAAATAGGGTTTCCTATTTATTATGGAAAATGATAAACATAGAAGATTATATTTACTATAAATGAAGTTAATTCCATTATATTCGCAGAGTTGATTGTAGATTATCCAACTTAAGGATACTCATACAATATTATCTGTCTCTCTACCTATTTACTGTATTTTTGGAAAGTGCTAGAATCATTTTAATAAATTTGCAGAATAGGAGATACCCCTTTGAAAAAACTTTCTTTATTTACGGCTGCCACAGCCACTACAGTAGCGATTTCTAGTTTAGCCGTTCCAGCGAGCGCGGAGTCCAGCCATCCTTTTACGGATGTAGGAAGCCGGTACGATGAAGCGGTCAGCTTTTTATATGACAATGAAGTAGTTAATGGGATTTCAGCTACAAAATTCGGTACGAGCCAAACATTAACACGGGGCGATGCGGCGGTTATTTTAGCCAATATGCTTATGCTTGATACAGAAAGCGCACCAGACGCCGGGTTTAAAGATTTAAATCCGCGTGTAAAAGGATCGGTTAACGCACTTGCTGAAATCGGGGTGATTTCAGGCGTAACCAAGACGGAATTCAAGCCGGAATTGTCTCTCAGCCGCGGTGCAATGGCTAAATTCCTTGTAACGGCATTTGAGCTGGAGGATTATGCAGAACAGACACCATTTACGGATGTTGGCGGCGTATTCAAGCCTTATGTTGAAGCTCTTTACGGAACAGGAGTTACATCAGGCAAGACGAGCACATCATACGGCACGAACTTAAATATTACGCGCGGCGAATTTGCCAATTTATTATATGGAACGTATGTCTTTGTTGTTGAAAATTCTTATTTCCCAGTGGTTGCAAATGTACAAGTGACTTCGGCCACACAAACGAAAATTAATCTGACAGAAGCGGTGCCGACAGACTATACAGCAGCTGATGTAGCAGCATACCTGTATTTCAGTGTTCAGTACAGCGATGGAAGTGTAGAAGAATTCGAACCTGCTTCTTATTCTCTTACAGATGACCGCAAAGCTTTAATGATTAACCATACAGGTGTATCCTTAACCGGCAAAAAAGGAACGATGATCGTTGAAGACTTTGAATCTGAAGCAAAAGCAGCGTTTGATTTCACAGCTGTGAAGACAACTTCAAGTGCAAATGCGGATTCTTCATTTGCACACACAGCAGGTCTTCCTGCAACGAAAGCAGCAGAATAAGCAGATAAAAAAGCCCAAACGATTTGGGCTTTTTTTATTTGTCTAAAACGGTACTGAACCGTGAAAGGAGCATAGTTTTTCATCAAAAAAGTGTGCAGGCAGTCTTTCTTTAAGAGCAACTGCTGCCCATACCCTTAAGAACCGCCTGTCCAGCTGGATGGGCGGTTTTTTTTATCTCAAAAGTAGATGACAGCCTTTGAGACATATTTTGCAGGCGTTTAGCCAATACTATCGGCTACAAATACGAAATTTATTCAAAGGGTGGGTTTTTGGTGCTGAAAATTTTATCTGTTCCGTTTGCGGAAAATAACATGACTGAAGCAGTATGCTGGACGAACGAAAGAATGGAAAAAGCTCTTCCAACTTTTATTGTAACGGCCAATCCGGAAATCGTCATGAAAGCCAGGAAGGATTCAAGCTTTTATGAAGTGATTTCTGCTGCTGATATGATTACACCCGATGGCATCGGTATTATCTATGCGTCTAAAATATTAGGATATTCCTTAAAAGAGCGAGTGGGGGGGTATGATATGATTCATGCCCTGCTTGAGCACAGGGAACATACAGGCGCGGCCACAAAATTGTTCTTGCTCGGAAGTACGGAAGACGTAGTAGCAGCTGCGGGCGAGAAACTAACAGAATTATACGGCCATGCTCAGGTTATGGGTACACACCACGGCTATTTTGAAAAAGACTCCGACGAGGAACGTCTCATTGTAGAACGGATCTCCCGTGAGAAACCGGATCTTTTATTAGTCGGTGCGGGTAACCCGAAGCAGGAGGAATTTATTCATCGGTTTAAAAATGAACTCGGTGCGACGGTTATGATTGGTGTCGGCGGCAGTTTTGATATTTTATCGGGGCGAATCTGCAGAGCACCTGAATTGTTTCGGAAATTAGGATTAGAATGGTTTTACCGCCTCTTATGTGAGCCGAAAAGAATAAAAAGACAAATGGTTCTGCCTGTTTTTGCCCTTCAAGTATTTGTAGAAAGAGTACGGCGCGGCAGCGGAGCTGTAGAGGTGAAATCGACAAAGACGAGGGTGTAAAGATCCCGAGTCAGCCACTAAATTAGGGCTTTCAAATAAATCCTTGCACACGATATGAATAAATGTACCGATTTATGTCTACAAAATAAATAATTGCCGGTATGGCTGCCATTCCTTCCAGCCGTCAATGGTGGCGGTCTTTGAAAGAAGCCTGAAGGTAAAAATATTAGTAGAAAGATAAGGTGGTTTTATGGGTAGTGTATCGTGGATTTACAATGTAATAAAATTTCCGAAAACTCGTTCCTTTGACTATAACGCGGACGGTTATTATGAAGTGGAAAACAAACAGGGCAGAAAAGCCAATCAAACGAAAGTATCTGTGGTCACGCCGGTTTATAATGCAGAAAAGTATTTAAGGAAAACGATCGACTCGGTTATCAACCAAACAATAGGATTTCAACACATTGAGTACCTCCTGGTTGATGATTGTTCAACGGATTCCTCCAGAAAGATCCTGTTAGAGTATGCTGCTAAATATGATAACATTCGGGCTGTTTTTCTCAAATGCAATACAGGAACGCCCGGCCAGCCGCGCAATCTAGGGATTCAACTCTCTACTTCCAAGTACATTACTTTTCTGGATGCAGATGACTGGCTTGAACCTTCTGGCTTGGAAACACTGCATGATATTTTAGAGAAAACAGGCGATGACTATGTGGTAGGAAGAACGATACAGCTGAAGACAAATGGATCCAAAATTGTAGGAGAGCATGAATCCTGCAAAGAACGGAGAAATATATCTCCTTACTCGATTCCCCATATATTTCAGCACTTAGGGCCGCGGGCGAGGATGGTCAGAGCCAGCGTTATTAAAGATAATGGAATCGTTTTTCCGGAAATGAAATTTGCAGAAGATAAACAGTTTTTTATGGATGTCTTAATTCACTGCAATACGATTTCAACGACAAAAGCACCCATTTATTATTTGAATCGGCTTGATGACAATAATGCTTCGCTGACAAAACAAACGAATATTATGCAAAAAACAGACAGCAATATAAAGGTGATTCATTATATCATCAGTAAAAAGTTAGAGCCTGATAAAGAGAAGATGCTGCTCAATCGATTATATGAATTTGATTCGATTACGCGATTGTTTAATACGGGCCATTTTCAAAAAACGAAATTGAAGGCACTGTACTATAATAAATTTAATGAAATACTGAAAACGACAGAAGGGCTGCGCTATGAGGTCTCTGACAACTTTTTTCACCCGTTAAATAAAATTGCTTATGAGCTTTTTAAAGAAGGAAAAACGAAGCAGCTTGAAAAGCTTTTTGAATGGGAGAAAAAAGAGAAGGTAAAGCCTGTGCTGATTAAAGACAACCTTCCTTATCATGTAGCCCCGTTTCTTGAAGAAAAATACCGCTATATACGGGTGCCGATGCTGGCCATTTTTAAAGAAGACCGGTTTTATGATAACGAGTATTGCCTGGACTTTAACGTATACGGTGATTATGTTGATCAAATTACCGATGTGATCATCAGGGACCGAGAAGATGTGAATAGAGAATATTCCATTCCTGTTCAAGTGGATCAGGACGGACGTGGAAAGCTGGAAGTAAGCCTTGATCTATTAAACCAGCTGCCGTCAGCGGGCTATGCGATGTTCCTGCGCTATAATGACTACCACAAAATCAATATTAGAAAACTCAATGAAAACCAAATTCGCTATGAAAATCGTGACTTTACTTTTTACACGACCATTCATTCGAATATCGGACTAAAAGTAAAATAACTCAAAAAGAACCGGTTTTGGATAACCGGTTCTTTCAGTGTGTAGATAAAGGCTTTTGCTTTTGAAAAAGAGCCGATAAGTGAAGCCTGCCGGACTTCGCGTTCCACGGGCAGTGCGGGAGCCTCCTCGGCTGTGCCTGCGGGGTCTCCCGACTCACTGTACTTCCCGCAGGAGTCTTCGTCCGGCAGGCTTCACTAAGTGTTATTAAACATCAGTAAGCATGGACTGAATAGACATTTTCTCTTTTTTAAACAGAAAGATATGACCTTATTAGCTCCATACAATCTTGTCGCAAGCCACTTGGCGGCGGGAGGGCGGCGCAGACTCCTATGGGACGAGCGAGCAGCTGAGACCGGTGGAGCCGACAGGCGAAGCCGGGCTCAGCGCCTGCCCCATGGAAAGCGGAGCTGCCTGGACGCCGCCGATCCACCCTATTCATGTGCACAATCATCCATATCATTTGTCTACAGTTTAAAAGAACCGGTCTCGAATAGCCGGTTCTTTTTTAGCGTAAAAAGATTTGTTCCACGACTTTGCGGGTGGAATTTCCTTCTTCTAAGTAACAAAACTTTTCATAAAAGGAATCAAGCTTTGTGGATGGCTGAAATCCGTTTTCTTTGATTTTTCGGATTGCTTGAATCACTTCTTCCGTTGTTTTTACCAGTGGGCCCGGTGCTTCCTGCTCAAAATCAAAGTAAAAACCGCGAAGATGATCCCTGTACTGGTCAATATCGTATACGTAGAAAAGCATTGGCCGCTTTAAGTTGCCGTAATCGAAAAACACAGATGAATAATCGGTCAGTAAAATATCGGCCATCACGTATAATTCACGGATATCTTCATGATGGGAGACATCATAAGCGAAATCTTTATAAGGCGTTAAATCCAGATTTTCAGACACCAGATAGTGCAGGCGGGTAAGAATTACAAACTCTTCACCCAGCTGCTCTTTCATTAAATCAAGATTCAGCTGGAGATCAAAACGATAGCGGCCTTTCGCATAAAATTGGTTATCCCGCCAGGTTGGCGCATATAAAATCACTTTTTTATGCCGGGGAATCCCATAAGCGGCTGACAGCTTTTCAACCGTTTCCTCCTTCTCATGATTGCAAATAAAATCGTTTCGCGGATAGCCTGTTTCCAATATTTCTTTATCGAATTGAAACGCTCTTCGAAAAATTTGGGTTGAATAGGCATTAGGAGAAATTAAATAATCCCAGTTTTTTGCTTCTTGAATGAAATTTTTTTTGTAATTTTCAGCCGTCGTGCCGGGTATATATACTTCATCCATATCTGCCGCCAGCCGTTTTAACGGAGTGCCGTGCCATGTTTGAAGATAAAGTGTTTGTTTTGGTTTGGGAAGCCATCCAGGCATCCGGCTGTTAGTCACCCAAAAGCGGGCCCGCGGCATGATCAAAAGCCATTTAAGAGAAAAGCGGCGGATGCAGCGTACATTCTTATCTTGAAAATGATGAAGGTGCTTCCTGTCCGCACTCCAATACAATTTATAAGGGAAATTGTGCTGCTGCAAATATTCATAAATAGCACGGGGATTATCGCTGAATTGTTTCCCTAGAAAGCTTTCAAATACAACGACATTTTTATTGACCGGAAGTTTGCCAATCCAATAAAAAGCATTTTTATAGAGCTGTTTGACGAGAGTATGTCTTTTTATAAAGACGACCCTTTCCTTCATTTTCGCTTTTACATTTTTCTTCACATCAAAGTCAAGGATCTGAATGGTTAATTGTCCGCTTTTTTTCGTTCTCGTGATCGAAATTTCTTTCTTTTGACCATTTACATTTTTAACGAGCACTTTTTTGGTAAAACGGAGAGTTTTAAGCTTGATAGGAGTTGTCTCCATTTTGATGTTCCTGTTGCCCTCAGCATAGGAAAATTCAATTCGAGCTTTTAGTATGACCGCTTCACTATGTTTTGCAAGAAGCGCTTCAATCGGGACGGCTGCTTCATAAACAACTAAAGGCAGATAGTCTTCTCCATTTGATGAGAAACGACGGTAACTTATGTTTAAAGGCACTTTAATAGCATACTCATCCTCATTCGCTGACAGTATTAATGTTCCTGTCAGCTTGTCAGGCCGTTTGAGCCATAAAGGGTAAACGGTATAGCCTTTTAAGGCGATATGGTGCTTGCCCATAAAATCAATTCGTTCTGCTTTTTCAATCAGCTCAGGCTGTTTTGATTTAAACGAAACATTTCCTTGATTGGTTGTAAAAGGCATCAGCATTTGGCCGTTTTTCAGAAAAAAAAGCAGCTCTAATTCCAGGCCATTACTGCACAGGCGTATTCTGTCATCGGAACGGTGGGCAATATAAACGTCCCAGTCTTTTCCTTCAGATAAAAGCTGCTCGAGGTCCGCTTCCGATAAACATGCTTGAAGCACATTTTCTCTTTCATGAGCAGCTGTTAGAGCATACTCTTTCTTTTTGGTTGTGTACCGCTCAACGAACAGCAGGGTCAAGGAGTCTAGTTCTGTTGAATCAAAGCCGGGAACCCCAATCTGCATGTATAAGCAGTGTTCGCGAAAGTAAATCGAAGTTAAAGAACAACGGGTAGGTAATCGCTTTTTTCTTATCAGAATCTTTTTCCTCCCTATGGTTAAAATTTCTGCCCTTTATTATGTACAAAATGAATAAATATATACGCTTTCTGCTTAAAGTGATTGGTTTGTCGGCTGGATATGTAATCACTTCTGTGTTTTATTTTTATAAGCTTAACCGTTAAGCCATTTTTTTCTCTTTCTCCGAATAAAAACCAATTCTTCTTCCCACAATAAGGGTTAGAAAAACGTTTTTTTACATCATGAAGGAGGGCCAGCACATGAAAAAGGTGTTAACGTACGGTACTTTTGATTTGCTGCATTTCGGGCACATTAATTTACTGAAACGGGCGAAAGCATTAGGTGACTATTTAATTGTCGGCCTTTCTACAGATGAATTTAACGAAGGAAAAAATAAAAAAGCATATCACAGCTTTGAAAATAGAAAAATGATAGTGGAATCGATCCGCTTTGTTGACGAAGCAATACCGGAAAAAAGCTGGGATCAGAAAATTGAAGATGTCATAAAACATGAGGTTGATCTGTTTGTGATGGGAGACGACTGGAAGGGACATTTTGATTTTCTTAAAGAATACTGTGAAGTCGTGTACCTGCCGAGAACCATCGGGGTTTCTACATCTCAAATCAAAAAAGATTTAAAGGCAATTCAAAATGGTTAGGGAGCTAGCCATTTTTCTTTTTCTATTTTCTTTTAAGTGGATGTTTTTCTTTTTTTCTTTTCTGCCGCTTCAAAACAAAATAACCTTTGTTGTCAGCTTTGGCGATAACAGCCGGTATGTACTCGATGAAATACGGCATCAGCATATTTCTGTGAGAGTGGCTGTTCTTTGTAAAAGAAACAAGCTTCATCTCTTCAAAGACTGTCCTGACATTGATTTGGTTGTGTTTGAAACCAATCCATTTTATGTGCTCCGCTCTATATACCATTTAGCTACATCTCGTCGTGTTCTGGTGGATAATTATTATGGGTTTCTAGCTGCCGTTCACTTTAAAAAGAGTGTAGAATGCATACAATTATGGCACGCCTCAGGTGCATTAAAGAAGTTTGGACTCCAGGATGGATCGGTCAAACAAAGAAGCGAGAGAGCCAAAAAACGTTTCTTAAAGGTGTACAGCCAATTTCATAAAGTAGTGACTGGTTCAGATCAGATGGCTGATATTTTTATCAAATCCTTTCACCTTCAAAAGAAACAGATTTTACCGTCGGGTGTCCCGCGGACCGATTTCTTTTTTGACAAAAAAGCGCTCCAAAAAGCGAAGCATAAAATAGCTGGCCAATATCCAGCCATTGAGCACAAACAAGTGATTTTGTACGTTCCTACATACCGGGATCAAGCATTAGCGCATTTTAAGCTTGAGCTGGATATTGGAAAAATGGCTGAACAGCTCGGAGGAGACTATCTATTGTTTCTACGGCTGCATCCGGCCATTCAGCAAACCACCACTTTTGGAGAGAAATATCCGGACTTTGTAGTAGATGTTTCTTCGGATCAATATGAAATTAATGAGCTGCTTGCTGTGGCGGATTATTTAATTACCGATTATTCATCAATCCCCGTCGAATTTTCACTTCTGCAAAAGCCCATAATTTTTTTTACATATGATTTAGAAGAGTATAAGCAGACCAGAGGAGTGCCAGAAGGGTTTGAAAGAGACCTTCCGGGGCCTATGGTGAGGGATACGGATTCTATTGTTCACTGCATTCAAGCGAATCATTTTGATCTCGAAGCGATTCGCAGCTACGCGGAAAAATGGAATGCATATTCCAAAGGACAATCCAGCCGTAACGTCGTACGATACTTATTTCCTGAAAAAAGCTTGTCCCAAAAGAAAACAACGCGTTAGGGCTGCCTTCTGTTAAAAGAAGCGTTATAGCCTTGCGTGATTATTTTTATAATATGGGTTTTTAGGCAATGATGGTAACAAAGTTATTATGCGTTTAAGGGAAGGATCACCTTTTATGATAAAGTCACTGATTACCATTGTAAGGGAGCAAATTCATTCTTTTTATCTTATTCTGAGACTTTCCGCTTTTGAACTGAAAAGCGCTCATACCAATAATTATTTGGGCAGGCTCTGGGAAATCTTAAATCCAGTGATTCAACTGGCCATTTACTGGCTGGTATTTGGCGTTGGGGTACGGGGAGGCCAGCAGATAACCATGGAAAATGGTATTCACGTACCTTTTTTTATTTGGATGGTAACAGGAATGATTGTGTGGTTTTTTGTGAATCCGGCTATCTCAAAGTCCTCGAAATCGATTTATTCAAGGCTGCAGCTGATCTCGAAAATGAGTTTTCCGATGAGTGCTATTCCTTCCTTTGTCATTATGGCGAATTTTTATACTCATTTAATGCTAGTAGCCATTGTCATCATTGTATTACAGTTTACGGATTTTAAGCTGTCTGTTTATTATATACAGCTGCCTTACTTTATGCTTGCCACCTTAATTTTTTTGTTAGCTCTTGCACTTATTACATCAACACTTTCGACGATCATTCGTGATGTACAGCAGATTGTTCAGTCTATTTTAAGAATGGTATTGTACATTACGCCGCTTATTTGGCATACCGACCAGCTTGTGCTGAAAGGAGTGGACATAACGTTTTTATTAAAGCTGAATCCTCTTTATTATCTGGTGGAAGGGTATAGGGCATCTCTGTTGGGGACGACATGGTATATGACGGAATATGCGCCTTACACGCTTTATTTTTGGTCTTTAATATTAGTGATGCTTTTGATTGGGTCTGCTTTACATTTGAAATTCAGAAATCGCTTTGTTGATTTCTTGTAAGCTGGAGGCAGTGATGAAAGAAACCGTTGTCGTTCAAAACGTTTACAAAAAATATAAAATGCACAAGTCCCCGAAAGAAAAGATTTTGGATGTGATCCTGCCGGGGGGCTACGGGGAAGATTTTTATGCTTTGCAAAACATTTCATTTACGGCGAAGCAAGGAGATGTTATTGGGCTGGTCGGTGTAAATGGTTCAGGAAAGTCTACTCTTTCAAATATATTAGGCGGTGTGATACCGCCTACATCCGGTACGGTTACAACAGTGGGACAGGCTTCGATCATCGCCATCTCATCGGGGTTGAACAATCAATTAACGGGCCGCGAAAATATTGAACTAAAATGTTTAATGCTCGGTTTCAAGAAAAAAGAAATACGGGAGATGGAAGCAGAAATCATTGAGTTTACTGATATCGGCAAGTTTATTGATCAGCCTGTTAAAAAATACTCGAGCGGGATGAGATCCCGTCTTGGATTTGCGATTTCTGTCACGGTAAACCCGGATATTCTCATCGTGGATGAAGCTCTTTCAGTAGGAGACCAGGTATTTGGACAGAAATCAAAAAATAAAATGTTTGAGTTTAAAGAAAAAGGAAAAACAATGTTCTTTGTCAGCCACTCAATGGGGCAGATTAAAGAGTTTTGCGATAAAGCCCTCTGGCTGGAGTATGGAGAAATAAAAGACTTTGGACCGGTAAAAGAAGTGATCCCAGCGTATGAGGCCTTTTTAAAACAGCATAAAGCGCTGTCGCCTGAAGAGCAGAAGAAGTTCCGGGAAGAAGCGATGAAAAAGCAAAGCGGTCTAGGCGCAAGTTGATCGAAAGTATAAATAAGGATTATAGATCATTTTTAAAAGAAGGAAGTATTGGATATACAGCTGGATTATTTACATGCAGCCAAAGAAGGAAGAGGATACTAAAAAAGGTTAGTCAGCTCGTGATAAGCTGGCTAACCTGAGAAAACCTTAAATTCCTTCACCCTCGTTATAAATAGAGCGTTGTTCCTCTCGCACATGCTGCGCTAATTTAATGGAACCAACCGTAGCAATAAAGACACTTAACATCACGATCAAATTGTAAATATCCATATCTACAAGCAGATTGATGAGGAAATACGAAACAACAATAGAAAACAGGGGAGAGATAATCCATATCAATAGAATTCGTTTAATAATCCCTTTTTGAAAAATGCCAAATCCTCCTTGAGCCGCCCCCACTCCAAGAATTCCACAAGTAGTCACTTGCGTAAGAGGGATAGGCAGTCCAAATACAGAGGCCACTACCACAAGCGTACCGCCTGTAAATGAAATGGCGCTACCTTCCAACAGAGACAGTTTGGTAATTTTCTTTGCATTGGTTTCCAGCACCCTGCTGCCCATCACCAGGGCCCCAATTGAAACAAATAAAGCGCCGAGCCAGAGGCCGCTATTGGTGGACATAATCCCTGCGCCAATAAGAGGGCCGACTGCATTGGCCACGTTGTTCATTCCGGCAGAAAATGCTTCCCAGCAGCCGCCAAGTATTAATAAAATAGAAAGCCCTTTTGCCCATTTCCCCTGCCCTTTTAATTGAGGCCAGCGTTTTTCCGCCCGGGAAATCAATTTTCCAGCAACAAAAGTAATAATGAAAGACGCAATAGGAACGATCACCCAAAACAATAAAATCACCAAAAGCTGATCCGTAAATAACCGGTGGTAAGCAAGACCGACGCCTACTACCGCTCCAACCGTTACCTCACTAGTCGACAGCGGAATTCCTAGAAGATTGGAGATAAATAAAGTAAGAGTTGCGCCCAAAAGAATAATAATAACGATTTTAACCGTTAACAGATCAGAAGGGATGATTCCTTTTCCAATCGTTTTTACTACTTCACCGCCGCCCAAAACGGCACCTAAAAAAGCGGCAATGGAAACTAAAATTAAAGCGGCCCGTTTTTTTATCGCGCTGGCGCCATAGGCCGCACCCATGGAAGCAGCTGTTCCGCTGGCACCAATGTTCATAGCAAAAAATAGGGCAATTCCAATAGCTGTGTACGTTAATAACATATTTTTTTCCTTTCTCTTGCGACGAAGTTAGTTTAAACAAGAACATTCAGTTTTTTCAGATCAATGTAACCAATGCGTTTCTATTGAATCTCACATCCAAATCCAAGTTAACGAATTGGAATTATGAGTTTGTAACCCTAATTATAAATGTATTTTGGAAAAACACAAAGATTATTTTTCCTCATCTTAAAAAGACGGCCGAATGTTCAGAATTCCTGCTTTTCATTGTGACCTTTCTACCTGTTATGTAGCCGCTCAGCTCTTTAGTTAATCAAAAGCAATTGGTTAATGGATAAAGAAGGTGGAAGGTCATCTATGCTGAAAGACCTTCAGTTGCCGAGTAAAAGGCATGTATGGATCCTCATTGATATTAAGTGTCTTGTAATCCATGGACCAGAAGGTAAAGCCGAAGAAGGCTATTTCAGTGGAATGCAGGTTATGCTTGGCGAACCTTGAACACGGTAAAGAAAAGATTGAGGAGTGGAAGGGAAGGTGTTTGTTAGCAGGCAGGATCGGGTTCTTTTAAGAGCCCGATTTTTTTATGGCAGTTAAAAGCAGAGTAGGATGTTAAAGGAGGGTTAAACAAAAAAAGCAATGGGAAAACTTATATTGCACAAATGACACAAAAAAATAAAAATGAGCACAAAAGTTAAAATATTGTTGACAGTGTATTTTTGAAAGCGTATACTCAACTCAAAGAAAGCACAAATGATTGATTTTAAAAAAACAATGCACATATGTGCAAATTCATACCGTCAAAGGCAGGGAAAGAAGATGGATAGCAGAGAAGAAAAAAAGCTGATGGTGAGAATTGCTCAAATGTATTACGAAGAAGATATGACACAAAGTGCCATATCAAAAGAACTGGGGATTTACCGCACATCAATCAGCCGCTGGCTTAAAAAAGCCAGGGAAGAAGGAATTGTAAATATCACAATCAAAACCGATATTGATGAAACCTTTGATTTAGAGCAGCGCATTGCCAAAATATTTAACTTGCGGGAAGTTATAATTCTGCCTGTAAAAAAAGATCAAACAGCAGCAGATAAAAAGAAAGCGGTCGCAACGGCTGGTGCTGATCTTCTCAAGAGAATTATTAAGGACGATGACGTAGTCGGCTTTGCCTGGGGAACCACCATGTCCAGCATGATCGGTGAATTTCATCATGTTGATAAAAAAGATGCCCATTTTGTTCCGCTGGTCGGCGGTCCCGGACCTATGGATACGAAATATCATGTGAATACGATTGTGTACAATATTGCAGAAGATTTTGATGGAACAGCTTACTTTATCGACGCAGCAGCAGTAGTAGAAAGAAAAGAAACAAAAGACGATATTGTTCAATCGAACTACTTCAGTAAAATAACAGAATTGTGGGATAACCTTACCATTGCTGTCGTAGGGATAGGAAATCCAAATCAATCCTCTAACCTAGTATGGGCTGGCTTTTGCGGTGATCAGGAGATTGAGGAGTTGAATCGTCAAGGTGCCATTGGAGATATTTGTTCCCGATTTTATGATATTAAAGGAACGCTTATTCGATCTGATTTATCAGAGCGGACCATCGCAATTGAAATCGAAAAGCTTCGGGGTATTCCGTATTCTATAGGTGTAGCAGAATCGATTGAAAAAGCGCCCTCTATTATTGGGGGATTAAGAGGGGGATTTATTAATACACTTGTCACCACTGAAGAAACAGCTGAGGAAATGCTTCGTCTAATAGAGCAGGAAAAGTAATTCTGCTTTAACAATACGGTAGAAAAAGAGCTTCAGCAGAAGTATTCTGCTATCAAGAAAGGAGGGTCCACTATGTTATGGTATGTGATTGTATTGATTGGTTTGTCCTGGCTTATGCAAAGCTTTTTCGGCTTTATGCAGATCAGGCATTTCAATAGGAAATATGCAGAAATGCGGCAGCTTGGCAGAGTAGCCATTGGCAAAAAAACAGGGCTTTTTAAAGCAGGAACTGTTGTAATGTTCGCCATTGACCGGCGAAACAACATTCTAAAAGCGGCCAAAATGCAAGGAGTAACGGTACTTTCCAGAGTCAAAACATTAAAAGGATTTGAAGGAAAAAACCTCTTGCATTTAAATGAAGGGGATTTCCATTCCGTAAACAAGCTGACTCGATCAGCCATCGAGGATGCTTTAAATAGCTACCACATTATCTCTAAAGGAGGTGAGTTAAAGGTTAAAAAGGGCTGGATTGACTTACTTTTATCTAGAAAAAACAAATAAATATTTATGAGGTGAAACAGATGAATTGGCTTGTAAATGCAGCTGACGGCTTTATGAATTTATTTAGAGCAGGCGCTGAAACCTTTGTGGATTTAGTCACGGGGATTGTGCCCCTTCTCATTATGCTTTTGGTGGCAATGAACGCGCTTATCCGGTTGGTTGGGGAAGAAAAGGTTGAGCGGATCGCAAGAAAATCAGGTAAAAATCCATTTACACGCTATTTTGTTCTTCCTGTTGTTGGAACCTTCATGCTGGCTAACCCGATGACATTATCATTAGGAAGATTTTTACCGGAAAAGTACAAGCCAAGCTATTATGCGGCAGCTTCCTACTCCTGCCACACGCACAATGGACTTTTCCCGCACGTTAATCCAGGAGAACTATTTGTATTCTTAGGAATTGCCGCTGGGATTACAACACTTGGCTTTGAAACTACTGAACTGGCGCTTCGTTATTTCTTGGTAGGGATCTTCACAAACTTCCTAAGAGGCTGGGTAACAGACCTGACTACTCATTTCGTGGCGAAACAGCAGGGTGTAAAACTGAAAGAAACAGTAGACCTGTAAGGAGGGAAAAACAATGGCTCAAACAGCAACGAAGTATAATTCAGTTATTGTTGAGGCAGGACCAGGCGGATTTGGCGGTCCTTTAATAATCACACCAACAGAGGAAAAAAATAAAGTGGTATACGTAACAGGCGGAACAAAGCCGGATATAGCGGATCGAATTGCTGAACTGACAGGGTGTGAGTTAGTAGATGGCTTTAAAACAAGTGTACCTGAAAATGAAATGGCATGCGTCATCATTGACTGTGGAGGAACACTCCGCTGCGGACTGTACCCGCAAAAAAGAATTATGACGATTAATATTATGCCAACTGGACAAAGCGGCCCGTTAGCAAAACACATTACCGAAGATATCTATGTTTCGGGTGTAAAACCGCAAAACATTCAATTACATGATGGTGCTGCAACACCTTCTGTATCGGAAAGTAGTTCTGCTAACGGACAAATTGAAAAAAATATTTCTAAACCTAAGTATAGCGCAGATAAGAAAATTAGTGAACAACAAAAGCCTAAAGGCTTTATAGCCAGGGTGGGTATGGCGATGGGTTCCATTGTCAACGTCTTTTATCAAGCCGGCCGTGACACGATCGATACGATCATTAAAACAATTTTACCGTTTATGGCATTTGTCGCTATGTTGATTGGTGTGATTAAGGCATCTGGTGTTGGTGACTTGTTTGCCAACTATTTATCACCATATGCTGGTTCTTTACCTGGTCTTCTATTAATATCACTCATTTGCTCATTTCCATTGCTGTCCCCTTTCTTAGGGCCAGGAGCGGTTATTTCGCAGGTAATTGGAACATTAATCGGCGTAGAAATTGGAAAAGGGAACATTCCGCCGCATCTTGCACTGCCGGCTCTTTTCGCGATCAACTCCCAGGCTGCAGCTGACTTTGTGCCGGTTGGATTGGGATTAGCAGAAGCAGAAACGGAAACGGTTGAAGTCGGTGTGCCATCTGTCTTGTATGGACGTTTTTTAACCGGAGCTCCAACCGTGTTTATTGCCTGGCTTGCAAGCTTTGGATTATATGAATAAAAAAGTAGATTCTTTATAACATCATAGATACTCAAAAATGGAGGCGTATTATATGCAAACAATTTATGAAACTCAAATTAACGGATTAGGTTCTGAGGTAGCAGCTTTTCTTGGAGAAAAAATGTTTATTTTGTTTGGAGCAAATGCGCCAAGTGAATTAGCGGATTATTGCCTGTTAATTGATGTAAATGATATTAACGATGAAATCGAAAAGGGAGATACTTTCGTAATGGGTGGCCAGCCATACACCATTACAGCTGTAGGAGATGTAGTGAAAAAGAATTTAGGTTCTCTTGGGCATATTACACTGAAATTTGATGGCGCTGAAACAGCGGATCTGCCAGGGACATTGCACCTTGAGAAATCAGATATCCAAGTACCTGCAGCAGGAACAACCATTCAAATTGTAAAAAAATAATTTATTTAAATGGTTAATAGATAAACACAAAATGAGGGTTTTCCTGGCGATGTCCAGCAAAAACCTTCTAAAAAGAATAAGGATAAAAAATTACAAACACGTGTCTGTTTATAAAGAAAGAGGAGGAAATAAAATGAGTAATTCATGGCTTGAATTAGAAAACAAAGTAGCAATTGTGACAGGGGGTGCTTCTGGAATTGGCGCGAAAATTACAGAAAATTTAGTAAACAACGGTGCGAAGGTCATTGTCTCTGATATTAATGTAACGACAGGTGAGCAGGCAGATGGCACTTATCACATTCAATGTGATGTAACGAATAAAGAAAGCGTTGAAAGTATGGTGGCAAAAGCAACGGAATTGTTTGGAACCGTCGATATTTTGGTTAATAATGCAGGCGTCAACCTGCCTCGCTTGTTGGTAGATGCCAGAGGAGAAAAGGTACAATACGAGTTAAATGAAAAAGATTTTGATTTTATGGTCGCCATCAATCAAAAAGGTCCTTATCTTTGTGCGCAGGCAGCCGGAAGAGTGATGGTGAAGAATAATAAAGGCGTCATTATTAATATTTCTTCCGAAGCAGGAATGGAAGGCTCAGCTGGGCAAAGTGTTTACTCAGCTACAAAAGGAGCTGTCAATGGCTTTACACGTTCCTGGGCAAAAGAGCTCGGTAAATTTAATATTCGTGTTGTAGGAGTGGCGCCAGGAATTAACGAGCAAACAGGATTAACAACGGATGCCTATAATGAAGCACTGGCATACACACGCGGCGTAACGGTAGCAGGTTTGGGAACGGATTACAGCAAAGCCATTCCGCTTGGACGCCCTGGAAAGCTGGATGAAATTGGTGAACTCGTTACATATCTGGCTTCAGATCGTGCCAGCTATGTGACAGGCACAACAGTAAATATATCAGGTGGAAAATCACGCGGCTAAATCGCTTGGGGTAGTCTTTAACTGCTAAAGTAAGTAAATCAGTGTATGATGAGAGTAACTGGAAAAGTTACTCTCTTTATTTTAAAAGAGGTGAGAATATGTTACTCGTTATTGATTCAGCAAATATAGAAAGCATTCAGGACCTCGCCGAATGTTTTCCGGTTGATGGGGTGACAACTAATCCGGCTATTATTACGAAAGAAAAGAAGCCTTTTCTTCCGCTGCTAAAAGAGATCCAATCGATCATTGGCAAAGAGAGGATGCTTTTTGTTCAAGTATTGCAGGAATATGCTGAAGAAATGGTGAAAGAAGCTGTCTATTTAAAAGAAGAAATCGGCGGGAACCTCTATATAAAAATCCCTGTAACAGCAGAAGGCATCAAAGCAATCAAACAATTAAAGCAACAAGGAATACGGACACTTGCCACGGCTATCTACACGCCGATGCAGGCGCTCGTAGCGGCAAAAGCCGGAGCTGACTTTGTCGCTCCGTATGTGAACCGTATTGATAATCTGGCAGGTGACGGGGTTCAGGTGGTAAGAGATATCGTCGAGGCATTTGACCGCTGCCAGCTGCCCTGCCAGGTGCTGGCTGCCAGCTTTAAAAACACACAGCAGGTGCATGGAGTAGGTTTAGCCGGCGTACATGGTGTAACAGCGGGTCCGAAGATTCTTAAATCGTTAGTAGAACATCCAGTCACTGAATCAAATGTTAAACAGTTTGTAGAGGACTGGAAACTGTTTTATGGTGAAGCATGTGATAGTGTCATCCATACTCAGTAAGAAGGGTACATATTTGAGGCAGGGCAAAAAATAGGCATTTGATTTTAAAGAGAAAGGGTGTAGAACATGATTAAAGGCGTTATTTTTGATTTCGACGGACTGATTTTGGATACAGAGCTCCATGAATATGAAGTGCTTCAGGAGATTTTTCAGGAGCACGAGTGTGATTTGCCGCTCAGTAAATGGGCAGAATTAGTCGGGACCAAATCTGATTTTGACCCTTTCGTTTTTATGGAGAGCCAGCTGAACAGGCAGCTTGATCATGAGGCACTCAGAAAGCTGAGAACAGAACGATTTGATCAGAGAATTGCTTCTGAGAGGGCACGGCCTGGCGTAGAAGCGTATTTGGCTTCTGCGAAAGTGCTTGGCTTAAAAGTTGGTTTGGCGTCAAGCTCTGATTCCAATTGGATTTCCACTCATTTAGGAAACTTAGGCCTGCTTGAACATTTTGAATGCATTCGCACAGCGGATGATGTAGAAAACGTGAAACCGGACCCTGCACTTTATTTGCAGGCAGCGGAGTGTCTCGGCTTAAAACCGGAAGAGTGCCTTGTATTTGAGGACTCTGCAAATGGGGCCCTTGCTGCAAAAAGAGCGGGGATGTGCTGTGTGATTATACCGAATCAGGTGACGAGCGGCCTGTCTTTTTGCGAAGTGGACCATCGCCTCGCTTCCATGGAAGAAATGCCTCTTGATGAGCTGATTCGCTTCCTTCATAAATAAATAGGGAACACATTCATTTTCGGAAAAGCTTTATGACAGAGATCTGTCATAAAGCTTTTTTTATTTAGAAGACCAAATAGCTGTTTTTTTACAGGGAAATATCTGTCTTATACCCTGCGCATATACATTTAAGGTTTTGTTATTTATGGTAATATTGGTAAAAAGATAAAATGAGGTATTGAAGTTGAGAAATCATTTATTTGCTTTGTATGCATGTGTGGTAATCATTGCTTTCCTCTCTGCTTGTGCTTCTGGTACAAATGAAAATGCCGATGAAGGTCTCCTGTTTAAAGGTCAGGGAGAAAACTGGGAAGCAGAAGTTTATACAGGCAAAATAATAGAGCCTGAAGTAAAGGGAACGGAGCCTTACGTATATCTTAAACCGAGAGGTGGAGCGTCTACAGAAATAAAAGGTGTTGAATATAAGCTGGAGTCTGATCAAGGAAGTTTTAGCGGAGGAGATATTTCTTTCAATGAACAAGGAGAAATTTCTTTCAAAGATGAAAAGATCACGAAAACAGTCGCTTCAGAAAGTGAGGAAGTCACCTTGACACTAGATTGGCTCGTAGACCATCAGCAGAAAACAGAAGTGATTATTTTAACAAAAAAGAATTAAGAAGAAGGACTCCTGGTTTTTGGAAATAGATCATAATTTAATATTTGTAAGGTTTGCATAAAGGAGGGGAGAATACCGTGTCACCCAATGCGATTGTAACCTGTTTTTTCATGGTGCTGCCTATTTTGATTCTGTCGCTTGTCGCATTATTTTATTCGAGGAAAAGAAGCGTTTTTTTAGCGCTGGCCCTTTTGATAAGTACAACGGAAGTCATTTATTTGATAGGAGAAAAAGACACAGAAAAAAGAACGATTATGGAAAACATGGGTACGGTAGAAACGCATCTGCGGGAAAGATATCCAGGTGAACAGTGGTTTATTAGAAGAGAGGAAGGAGTCTCTCTTAATCATGGAGGAATAGAAGTGATTTTCCTTAATGAACTGGACAAAGGGTATACCTACTACGTAGAGGGAGGCAAGGTGAAGCAGGATGGCGGTTTTTCCGAAGAGGGTGCTGACAAGGAATGGAAGCATTATGAAGAGGAATCTTAATCTTTTAGCCAGGCGCTAGATTTCTGAATATAAAATAGCCTATAAAAGAAAGAGGATAGAATTTTTTAGTGCTTTTTGGGCGGAATAACGTGGTGGACTTCTTTTTCAAGTAAGGAGGATGGTTATGAACAGAGGAATGGTGAATGTTTTATGTTCCTTATTTTTCATTGCAGGCTGTTCTAACGATAATAATGTTCAGTCTCATAATAACAATGTTGGAGAGGTAGTGAATAAACATAATGATATTCAGAACTTAGAGGCTCTCGATACATTTATAAAACGTGCAAAAATCAAAAAGGAAGATACCGTAAATTATATTGAGTACGGGATAGAAGGACAGCGAGGGGTAACAACCTTAACCTCTAAAGAGGACAACATTCATGTTTCTAGTAGTGTTGATAAGAAATTTATAGAGGAATACAGTTGTAAAGACATAGCAATTGATATAGAAAATGGTTCCGATAATTATGTTTTGAAACAATGTACAGGCGATTTTGAAGGTACAAGAGATATTCCTCTTTTGACAGTTTCTAAATAAGTGAGCCGAGTTTTTAATCGGAAGAGCATGCCACATAAATGACCTGGTGTTGTGTAGCTAATTATGTGAATCTGGTTTTTAAAAAAATTCAATATTGACAAGGACTATTGATCTATTATGTATTTTTATATTAAATTAACCGTGTGTATAAATGATCAAACATAGTTTCAAATGGAAATGAGGAGACTTTGAATGATTTTCCTGCCTCCATTAACAGCAATTTATGCATTGATCTTGTCCATCTATACATGGGTTACCCGTCAGGGTGGAGTAACAATAGGGTTTCTCGCTAACAGTATCCTAGGAATCTTTATTTGTATTGTTTTATCATTAGTAATCAAAATGAAAAACAAAAAATTGAAATTACTGCTTGTCTCGACCAGTTTTATACTTTTACTAAATCTATGTCTCGCATGGATCGGTTTATTCGGTTTTCAGAATCCATAATAAAAAGGTTGTTTTCGAAAGAATGATGAAATGTTTACACGGACAGCGCTGTTTAAATCTAAACAGTGCTTTTTATTGTTTTAGTAGTAATCATAAGCTGGAAGTTCTTATTTTCCTCATTTACTTATATACCATTATCTATTGCAAGAGCAGCTTAAAACAAAGAGACTTCGAAGATTTTTTGTAATTAAAATGGTTATACATGAAAATATTGTATGTTATAATCTAGTGGATTTTCTAGCTATGTGATCAACATAGAGGAGCAATCAAAATATGATGAAAAGAAGTGAGCCGATGAGTGATGTGTTAATTGCTTTTATTTTGGGGGTTGTCGAAGGGTTAGCAGAATTTTTGCCGATTTCCTCCACTGGACATCTTATACTAGTAGGTCATTTGCTAGGATTTGAAGGTGAAAGAGCTAAAACTTTTGAAATTGTAATTCAATTAGGAGCGATTTTAGCTATTTCTATTCTTTATCGTAAACGCCTCGTGTCTTTATTCAATATTAAGCCTATCCTGGAAAAAGAGAAGAAATTTAATGCTATACATATCATATTAGGGGTTTTTCCTGCCATTATCGTTGGTTTGGTATTACATGATGTTATTAAAGACTATCTATTTCGTCCAAATACAGTCGTGATTGGCCTTGTAGCAGGGGCCTTTCTCATGATCTTTGCCGAAAAGAAAAAAGCAGAACCGGTTTCTTACTCTTTGGATGAGTTAACATACCGGCAGGCGTTTACAATTGGATTATTTCAGTGTTTAGCTGTATATCCTGGTTTCTCACGAGCTGGATCGACCATTTCGGGAGGATTGTTAGCAAAAGCCAGTTACAAGACCGCTTCTGAGTTCTCTTTTTTAATTGCGCTCCCGGTTATGATAGGCGCAACAGGGCTTGATTTGTTTAAGAGCTGGCATTATTTAAGTGTAAGTGATATTCCTATGTTTGTAGTAGGATTCCTAACTTCTTTCGTGGTGGCCATGATAGCCGTCGTCACGTTCTTAAAATGGCTGGAGAAGCTGGGGTTAGTGCCGTTTGCTTATTATCGAATTGTGTTAGCCATTGTTTTTACCTTGTTTGTATTACTTTAATTGATAAAGTAATTTACTTCAGTATACAACCAGGACGCCATTTCTTTGACAAAGGACCGATTTTCTTAAAAGAGTTGTCTGATTTAGCATGGCAAGCCATAAGTTAAAAAGAGGGCTGGGAGGTCCTAAGAAACTCTCCCAGCCAATTACTTTTATATGAGATCAACAAAAAGAAAAGATGTAAACCATACAAAGTGTTGGCTTACATCTTTCCAGGGGTATCCTGTAAAACAGTTTAAATCATCTTTACTCCGTGGCGCTCAAATGCTGCCGCTTCTAGAATGGACATACCCTGCGCCTCAGCAGCCTTAGCCACTTTTTCTGAAACTTGTGGTGCAAGATTTACAGGAGCAGCAAAGGACATTTCTCTTGCGCGCGCAGCGTTTCTGCGTTGGAAAGGTCCCCAAATAGCAAAAGTTTTTCCTGGGCTTTGAATATTGACAAAAAGTGTGTTTCCATCTGGTGAGAAAGTTGGGCCACATAATTCAGAGTCACTTAGGCGATTGGCGGCAAAAGGATAAACTTTGCCTTCTGGGGTAATTCCCATAATGCGGTCTTGTCCAGAACCATCTTCTGCATACCAAAGGTCGCCCCAAGGAGTACAGCAAATATTATCCGGATATTCCATTTCTCGTGCATCATTTCCCTCATAGAAAAGCTCCAATGTATTAGTGTGAGGAACGTAACGATAAACGCGTCCAAGCTTTTTGTCCCCGGCAGAGGTGTCATCGAACCAGAAAACACCCTCTTGGAAGAACGCTCCTTCTAGTCTGCTGAATTCAATGCATTTTTGTGCCTTGGCGTCCTCGCGGCATAAATGAGGATCTAGTTCCTTCCAAACAATTTTAAATGTTTGTCCTGTTTTAAATGTGCTTGCTGCTGGGTCAGTTACTGCTTCAATTGCTGCTGCATAAAGCTTGCCGCCTTTTTGTAATGCACCTGGTTTTTGGCTCGTGTCATTTGGAATAAAACGGTACAAGTAACTTGGGCTGGCATCTTCAGTTAAATATACATATCCTGTCGCTGGGTCGATCGCGCAGGCTTCGTGGGAAAAGCGTCCCATATCCTTGATTGGAGTTTTGGACATTTCGTTCTCCGGCTGCTGCGGGTCTACTTCGAATACATATCCGTGTGTCGCAGTACGTGTTTCTTCACAAGTCAGCCACGTATTCCAAGGTGTCGCTCCTCCTGCACAATTTCGGATTGTTCCTGAAGAGCTTACATATTCTTTGATGACTTCTCGATTTGGACCAACAACTAGAGCTGTTGTGCCACCTTTAGCGGCTGGATCAAAAGGGTTGATTCCAACCACCGGATTGTCTGCACTTGTTCCTAATTCATGATTGCGAACAAGAATAGTCGTATTATTAGGTCCTTCAAAAGCAGCCATTCCATCAAAGGCTCCAGGGATTTTTCCGCCGTTTGTCAGCTGACCGCCCTCTTGGGAAATAATTTTGTAATGAAAACCTTCTGGAAGATCAAGAATACCATTTGGATCCGGAACTAAAGGACCATACCCGCCAAAGCCGCCGGTTGGATTATTGGTTGGATTAGCAGCTGTATCCGCAAATACTTTTGAACCGAGTGATAATACTCCAGTTGATCCAAGGGTAAGAGCAAGTGCGCCCATTCCTCCCGCTTTTAAGAACTTTCTCCTGTTCAAGTCATGATTAGATGTTTGATTAGTCATAAAGTACGTGTCCCCTCACCAATAATTTTTTTAAATCTAGTAATAGATTAAACGGCAATTATTAAGGAGAAACCCGGGTTTTGTAAAAGCCCGGTAAAAAATCAGTTAAGAAAGCCACAAAAGAAATAAAGCAGCTAGGTTCATAGTTGACAGTTACTGTTGATTAAGCCAAGACAAAAACGGTTGGATTCAAAATTCAGATTAAACAACAATCATGATTTTCCTGTGATAAACTAAAATGTATCATTATGGAATTTGTTTTGGGAGGAAAATTTTTTGAAAGAGCGATCGATTTATTTTATTGTTATGCTTATTATTCTTTTTTTAATAGGAAGCTTTGGAAATAGTGTAGTACAAGAGAAGCTTATTCCTCTGGTTATGATTGTAATTATACTTTTAATAATTGGACACGCCATTGAAGATCAAAAAAAATTTGATTTAAACCAGCTTGCCAGAGTAGAGGTACGAGAATTATATGTAAAAACAGAAAATGGATTTGTGATTACGGAGGAAAAAGATTTTGATGTGATAAGAGAAGCTTTTGAAAAGTTCGAATGGGAACCAAATACCAAGATGGATATTCAAGGCGAAAGAACAGTAGAAGCCACCTTCTTTTATACATATGAAGAGAACATGCCGGAACCGTTATCCATGTGCAAAGTCTATCTTATGAAAGAAGGAAGCATTTCTTTTCAGAGTGAAAAAGAAGAAGAGGGGTACGGAGAGCTGAGTAAAGAACACGCGGAAAGGTTAACATTTCTCTTTTTTTAAAATGAAAAAAGTAAATTGTAAGAGCCGCATCATTATTTCATTAGTAATTATGTGGCTCTTTTCTACTCAATTCTTCTTTTACAGTAGATTGGAACGGTTGAGTAAAAGGCCTTTTCGATAACTGACTTAAAAAAGGGACGTGATATTGCTGATTTTCTTGTTCATCTAATAGGAAAGATTCGTTAAATAAGAAAAAGACCAAAAATGCCCCTTATATTAATGCCTATTCTCTCTGAAGTATCTGTTTACTGTTAATATTTTAAGACGTGAGAAGGGGAGGGCACAAAATAGCCATTCGCCAAAAAATAATACTCATAAAGCTATCCATTTTTGAGTTTTTTGTAGGCTAATGGTGTCATGTTGACAGACTTCCGGAACTTATCGATAAAATAGCTTGTACTATTGAATCCTACTTGATAAGCAACATCTGTGACATTGGAATCTGGCTGTTGCAGCAGGAGTAAGCTTTTTTGAATGCGGTAATCTGTTACATAATTCAATGGAGTTTTGTTTAACATTCGCTTGAAATATCGGCAGCATTCCGACCGGCTCAGTTGGCCAGCCCTTGCAATATCATCCAACATAATTTTCTCAGCATAATGTAGATGTATCCAATTTAACATTTGCTTTAATCGATGGTTTTTCAACATTTCTGTCTGTTCATACTCTAGTTGGAAGCCATTCACGATTAAGTTCTTCCAAATGAACGTTAGCTGTGTGGTGATTTCGATTTCATAGAATGGTGGCTTTTCTTGAATCAATTGATTGATTTTTATGATGGCGTCTAAAATATTTTTCTCCCAAGGTTCCTTTGTATCTAAGTATAAATACGATAAATTAGTCGCTTCGATGTAAGGATGTACATAGGTCGTATAAAGTTCTTGTGATAAAACAAAATGCGGAGAAACATTTAAACAAATATAAACACAACCGGAATCATTTTTTTCTTCCGCCATGTGAAGGCAGCCGCTATTTATAAATATCCCTCTGCCTTCACGAACCACTACCTTTTCTTCATTTATTTGAAAGAGGGCTTCTCCTTTTATAATCAAAACAAATTGAATTTCATCATGCCAATGAAGAGGTATATACCCATTAATATTTTGGCTAATCGTGGTTTCATAACAGGCAATCGGCAATACAACGGTACGATGTTCTGTTAGTTCCTTTAAGTTTTGGTTAATTCTAAAATCTTTTATTTGCATATTACCGCCTCAATATATTTATATTTTTACATTCAATTTAAGTATTATTTAATGGCTTCTTCACTTATTATGACAATATTATAATACTATTTTTGTAGTTGAAGGTGGAGAGCTAAGCGTGAATAGAAAAAAAGGATTATTTCTTGTTATTACAGGTGCAACTTTTTGGGGTATTGGAGGCACCGTTGCACAAAAACTTTTTCATCAATACGCCATTGATATAAACTGGCTTGTAACAACCCGATTGCTTATAGCAGGTTTTTTACTCCTGGCCGTTCAATTTTTTGGGAAAGACTCTTCTCAAATACTTGGTGTATGGAAAAAGAAAAGGACTGCTGTTCCACTGATTATCTTTGGATTAATGGGCATGCTTGCAGTTCAATATACATATATGGCATCCATCAAACATGGGAACGCGGCTGTCGCAACACTATTGCAATACTTAGCACCTGTCATGATTATCATTTATTTAATCTTACGCAAACAATCCGTTTTTACAAGAAAGGATTTTATAACCGTTTCGCTTGCTTTAGCTGGCTGCTTTTTCTTATTAACCAACGGCTCAATCTCTCAATTATCTGTACCGATACTTGCAGTGATTTGGGGTGTTTTATCTGGAATCGCATTAGCCTTTTATACGTTATATGCTGTTCCTTTATTAAAGCAATACGATTCTCTTGTCGTTGTTGGCTGGGCTATGATTATTGGCGGTTTCGCCTTAAGTTTCATACATCCACCTTGGCAAATGGATTTTAAAAGCTTAACATTAGAAGCTTATGTATACTTAGTGTTTGTTATCGTATTTGGTACAATGATTGCCTTTTGGTTTTATATCGAAAGTTTACAAAGTCTGTCGCCTAAAGAATCAAGCCTTTTTGGCAGTATAGAACCGCTGGCGGCTGTCCTAACGACAGTCTTTTGGCTAAAAGAACCCTTTGGGATTTTTCAATGGGTAGGAGCAATATGTATTATTATCATGATTGCTTTATTGTCTTTGAATAAGGATTCTTCTTCAAAGACTATTCAGCTGTTAAAGATGAAAAAGCCACTTAGGTTTAGATAATTTCGTTCTAAACAAAATACAAGTAAGTTACGCAGTAGTTCGCCCATATAATAAACAGCCTATTCCCTGGAGGAGCAACAGTTAGCGAAAAAAGTTTTTTCGATAACCGGTTCACAGGAAAGGAGCATTAAAGACTGTTATTCATTTTCTGTTAAACTAGTGGAGCGGGCTGTGCCCAAAATCAGTATTCAATGATGAAGGGAGAATCCTTTATGTTAGGAATTAAAAATTACAACCCTAAAATGTACACAAATCCATCCAATATTATGGAAAGAATTTTTTCAAAGTCGATTCTCTAACCAGGGAAACGGCTTTTTTTAATTGACCGGGTGGAACAGAAGGATTTAAAGCTGTGTTAAAATGAATTATTGTTTTTCACAGGAGCTGATTAGATGGATGCGCGAGTTCAAAGTTATTTTCAGGATTTAGAATCAAAAAACAAAGAAATCCAATATGAGGCTTACCAAAAGGTATTAACGGAAATCGAAAAGAAGGTCGAATGGGCATACGAGGTTTGGGATGAATTGTTGCAAGAGCTAACGAGCCGTGATCATCATAAAAGATCACGTGCAGCACAATTTCTGGCTTCTTTAGCAAAAAGTGATCCAGAGAAAAGAATAGTGAATGACTTTCTGAAGCTATGGGAAGTAACGAAAGATCCTAAGTTTGTCACTGCCAGGCATAGTTTACAATCTATTTGGAGAGTGGGCTTAGCGGGAGATGAGCAACAAAAACTAGTTATGGCTCACTTTACTGACCGTTTTATGAATTGCGCGGATGAAAAAAATGATACACTGATTCGGTATGATATCATCCAAGGTCTAAAACACTTATATGATGAAGTGAAAAGAGAAGAAATCAAACAAGCAGCTCTCGACTTAATAGAAAGAGAAGAAAACCCTAAATATCAAAGGCAATATGCGGCGGTATGGCGCCATTCATAAAGATACCACCTAAAGGACCTCGTTGGGTTCTTTTTTGTTCGAAACCAAATGTCTGCATGTTAGTTTTTTAATTATAAAAAGTGCTCCTGCTCCCTTGTTAAATAAAGCTTATAGCCGTATAATGACCCATATTGAAATCCGCACTTTTATTACCCCGCTAGAAAAACCGGCATTTCCAAGCTACAGAAGATATGCTTAGTCGGCATATTTTTTGCAGCTTATTTTTTTTGATTAACGATGAAGGAGCTGAAAAAATGAGTAACTTAAACGCGAAAAAACAGGAGAAGCCCCCTGCGCGTTCACTATATTTGTTTTTAGACAGGTTTTTTAAATTGTCCGAGCGCAATACGAGCGTAAAAACAGAAATATTAGCCGGTTTGACGACATTTATGACTGTCAGCTATATTATCCTGATCAATCCTATTATTTTAGGAGATGCAGGCATGCCGGTAGAAGCTGCACTGGGAGCGACCATTTATGCAGTTATGTTTGCCACACTCCTCATGGGTCTGTGGGCAAACTTTCCAATTGTTTTAGGGCCGGGCATGGGACTCAATGCCTTTTTTACTTATTCGGTTGTGTTAGGGCAGGGGCTTTCCTGGCAAACAGCGCTAGGAGCTGTTTTTATTTCAGGTATTGTCTTCTTCCTGCTGACGGTTACAGGTATTCGTGAAAAAATCATTATCGCGATTCCAGAAGGTTTAAAAGCGGCGATTACGGCAGGTATTGGATTGTTTATTGCCTTTGTTGGATTTAAAAATGCTGGGTTAGTTGTGGCGAATGAGTCCACATTTGTCTCCCTCGGCGATCTTTCCCAGCCAGGCCCGCTGCTTGCTTTGTTTGGGCTTGTTTTGTGTGCTGTGTTAATGGCGAAGCAGATAAAAGGAGCATTGATTATCAGCATTTTCGCTACAACGGTTTTAGCCATGCTGGTGGGAGCTCAAGAAATTCCACAGAAATGGAGTGACGTCTTTTCATTAACGCCGCCCAGCATTTCGGATACGTTCCTGCAGCTTGATTTAAAAGGGGCAATTGCGTATGGCCTTTTTTCAGTTGTGTTTTCTTTTACCATTGTAGAGCTGTTTGATACGCTGGCAACTTTGATCGGCTTAACAAAAAAAGCGGGACTGGTCGATGAAAACGGAAAAGTACCTGGCTTAAACCGCGCTTTAACAGCAGATTCCATTGGAACGATGGCCAGTGCTGTCTTCGGAAGCACCGCTTTAAATACGTATGTTGAAAATGCCACGGGTATTGTAGAAGGCGGGAAAACAGGATTAAAGGCCGTAACAGCAGCTGTTTTATTTGGCTTTACGCTGTTTTTGGCACCCCTTATTCACTTTATCCCAAATGCGGCAACAGCATCTGTGCTGATCATCATCGGTTCAATGATGCTGAGCGAGATCAAAAAAATCAACTTTGATGATTTCACAGAATCTGTACCGGCTTTCTTAACGCTGATTTTAATGCCTTTAACATATAGCATTGCAGAAGGGCTGGCATTCGGCTTTGTTTCTTATACTGTACTAAAGCTTGTGACAGGCCGAACGAAAGAAGTTCATTGGATGATGTACGTGGTGAGCGCCGCCTTTATTATTAATTTTGTGCTGATCGGCCATTCATGAGGTAAAGAGGCAGAGTGAACTAGATTTTAAAATGAAATAAAGTAGTATACTAGCGGCAAGCTTTACGTTTTAGAGACCCGGCTTTTTCTGAGTAGAAAAAAAAGGTGCCTTTAGCGTAAAGCTTTTTATTTTCATCTTTTATAATGGCTCATGCAATCTATGATAAAATATTGCTTAACGATACATATGAGGTGAAGGACATGTCGATTTATGATGATATTGAAAAAATTAAAAAACAAATAGAGGAAGAAAACAGCGAGCCGCTGAAAATTGCCCTGTTTGGCCAGCCGGGAGCAGGTAAATCCTCGATTATTAATAAGCTGGTCGGTGAACGGGTAGCCGAAACGGGAGCGTCTACCGATGTGACAACAGAAGCTGATTTTATTCCGTATGAAGGCCTGCTGCTGGTGGATCTGCCGGGCTATGGGACTAGCAAGTTCCCGCCAAATGAATGGATGAACCAGTTTAATCCAAAGGAATTTGATTTGTTCCTCTGTGTGTTCTCCGGAAAATTCCATGAAGCGGATACGCGCTTTTTTAAAGAGCTGCAGGAAAGCGGGAAAGTGTGCTTGTTTGTCCGCAACATGAGCGATCAGCTGTGGGAAGACGGAAAAACGCTGGAAGAATTGAAGCAAGATATTATTGATGATGTAGAAAAGCAGGTAGGGTCGAAGCAAAACGTATACTTTACAAGTTGCCGAACTTCTACTGGTTTTGATTCTTTGCAGGACGCTATTCAGGAATCTCTTGAGCCCGCGAAGAAAGAAAAGTATATCCGCTATGCGAAAGCGTATACAGTAGAACATCTAGAGCAAAAAAGAGAAGAATGCAAAAAGCTGGTGACGAAATATGCAGCGATCGCAGCAGCAAATGGAATTAATCCAGTACCAGGAGTCGACATCAGCGTTGACCTTTCTGTCATGTTGAAGCTGTTCTCTCAAATTAATAAAGCATATGGATTAAATGACGCCAAACTTGCTTTATTAGAAGGCGCACTGCTTCCGGTGGCTAAAAAAGTGCTGGATTACGCGACAAAAGAAGGGCTGTCTCTTCTATTAAAACGCTTTGCCACCAAGACGGCACTTAAAAATTCATCTAAATATGTTCCGATCGTCGGCCAGGTGATCGCGGCGTCAGCCGGATACGCGATGACGTATAAAGCGGGCATTCATTACCTGGATGACTGCCATGAGCTGGCGACTGAGGTATTAAAGAAAGAGCTGCAGTAACGGACTATGGTGAAAAATCCGTTTAAGCGGGACAAAAAGAACACTGGTTATGATTCTTCCATTTACGATACTGCTCCTTATTGGAGAAAAAGCAGGCTGGAAGAGAATTTTTTAAAGCTTGCGGCATTGCTGGAAGAAGCAGAGAGCAGGAAGATTGTGTTTATTGGCCAGCCCGGTGCCGGAAAATCTTCTCTTCTACTGAAGCTGACGGATGGAAAGTGTGAACCGAAACCGAACATTGGCCAGGGAACGGATACAACCAATTGGAGCAGCAGCCGGGAGCCTGTATGGTATCATCTGTATAACGGAATGTACTTTATTGATACACCGGGCTACGATACAAAAACCCATCCGTTTCAAAGCTACCGTGAGTGCTTTCCTTTCCAGAATGTTGACGCAATTGTATTCGTGATAAAAGGGAAGATTCATCAAAGCGATGAAGACATGTTCCGGCTGATCATGGATAAAAGCAAGCGCATGTCCACCGTTGTGCTGGTAAGAGGGTATGCAGAAGATTTAACCGAGGACGACAGAAAAAGCCTCGAGCAGGAGTTTAATGAGAAATTTAAATTGAAGAGATACAACATTCCGTTCTTTTTTGTGAGCAGCCGTTCAGGAGAGGGGATCAGAGAGCTTCAGTTTTTTCTCCATATAAAGTGATCATTAGCCAATTCATCTTTTTTGTATAAAAAAAGGATAACGACAATGTTATCCTTTTTCCTTTTGCTTATTTATTCTTTAACCTTATAAAACCGTTTATACACAGCTACTTATGACAGGACGGGTGAAGTATGTGGTGCAGCTTCTTCCGCACTCTCTGCAGAAAGCATCAGCAGCGGTTCTCCGGCACGTACTGTTATCCCTTGAGCGGCCGCTTCGATTTGTTTGTAGCGATCTGTATTTGTAATAATAATCGGTGTCACCAGGTCATAGCCGGCTGCTTGAATGGCTTCCACGTCAAAGGAAACAATTTTGTCACCGGGTTTAACTCTGCTGCCTTCGTGCAGATGGGCGGTAAAGTGCTGGCCGTCCAGTCGAACTGTATCCAAGCCGACATGAATCAGAATTTCGGCTCCATCGTCACTCGTAATGCCAATTGCATGCTTCGTTTTGAAAATCGTCGTAATGGTTCCGTGTACGGGAGAGACTACTTCTCCTTGATGAGGAAAAATGGCAATACCTTTCCCCATAATTTCCTGCGAGAATGTCGCATCATTCACTGTGTGCAAACTTCTCACTTCCCCTTGAAGAGGACTGAACAGTTGTTCAGCAGTGACACCTGGCTGGACAGATAAGGTTTTGTTCTCTACCGGCTGTTTTGTTTCAGCCGAGGCTTTTTGTTCCGTTTCTACATCTTTAAATCCGAGGAAGTAGCCGGCAATGATAGCAGCCGCAAAGGCAATCACTAAACCAATTAAGGCGTGAACAAAAGTAGGGCCGATTAAAACAGGAATACCCGGCAGGCCGGCATTTCCAGTAATAACAAATGATTTAGCGCCTGTCAGCCCGTTGTAGAACCCGCCGGCAGCACCGCCAATCATAGCTGCGACAAAAGGTCTTTTCAATTTCATATTGACTCCGTACATGGCTGGCTCTGTAATCCCCATTAAAGCTGTAATTCCAGTCGTAAAAGCCAGTGATTTGAACTTTGTATTTTTAGTACGCAGAGAAACAGCCAAGGCCGCACCTGCCTGTCCCATATTAGCGACAAACATAGCTGGAATCATGTAGTCAAATCCGTTTTGAGCCAGCCCATTAATAATAATCGGTGAAAGGGCATAGTGCATACCGGTCATAATAATTAATGAGAATGTTGCGCCCAGCAGAATGGAAGAAACAATGGCTGCATTATTAAACAAGAAGTTAACGCCTGTTGATAAATAATCGCCAATTACCGTTCCAAGCGGACCAACCGCAATTAATGTAAAAGGAACGATAATTAATAGGGTTAATGTTGGCACAACAATTAATTTTAATGATTGATGGGTAATACGGTCTATCCATTTTTCTACGTAAGAGGCCGCCCAGATTGCCAGTAAAATCGGGATAACGGTAGACGAATAGGTTGCTACTACGGTTACAGGAATGCCGATAAATTCAATCTTTTCTCCGCTGGCAAATAACGCTGCTAAATTTGGGTGAAGAATAGCGGCGCCGACTGATGCAGCGATAAAGGGATTGGTATTAAATTTTCTCGCTGCACTCACTGCCAACAGAATAGGCAGGAAGTAAAAAGCGCCGTCACCGATAATGTTTAAAATTGCATACGTCTGGCTTTCCGGTGTTAACCATCCCAGTGTAACGAACAGGGCCAGAAAACCTTTAATCATACCGGCTCCAGCGATGGCTGGGATGATCGGCGTAAATACGCCTGCAATCACTTCAAACACAGCTGTTACAGGGTTTTTCTTTTCCTTTGATTCGGTTGCTTTGTTTCCTTCTGTGCTTATATGGCTGTTTTGGACAAGAGCCTGATACACTTTAGGAACATTGTTTCCGATAATAATCTGAAATTGCCCGCTGCTAATATTGGTTCCCATCACCCCGGGTAAATTCTCGAGCTGAGCACGATCTGCTTTGCTGTTGTCAGAGAGGGTAAAGCGGAGTCTCGTCATGCAATGAACAACGCTCTGCACATTTTCTTCTCCACCGACCAGCTTTAAAATATCTTTGGCTAACGCTGTGTGGTCCATACAGGTACCTCCTAAGTTGAGTGAATAAAAAGCGGCTATCAAAATAGCCGGCTGTTTTTGCTGTTTGAAAAATAAAAAAACCTAAATTACACGGCACACAGAAGCAAATTCTGAGGCCAGCTGTAATTTAGGTTTTGCCTGCTTTACCAGTAACAATCCAAATAAAATATGTTCATTTTAATTAAAAGAAATGCTTTTATAATTCTTCTCCATTGGTAGCTATAACGTTTTTGTACCAGTGGAAGGATTCTTTCTTTTTACGTTCTAGTGTACCGCTGCCATCATCATGTTTATCTACATAGATAAAACCATAACGTTTAGACATCTCTCCGGTAGATGCGCTTACCAGGTCGATGCAGCCCCAAGGTGTGTAACCCATTAATTCCACACCATCTTCAATCGCTTCACCCATTGCTTTAATGTGCTCGCGCAGATAATCAATTCGGTAATCATCATGGATAGTTCCATCTTCTTCCACTTTATCATAAGCGCCCAATCCGTTTTCAACGACGAACAAAGGAACCTGGTAGTGGTCATAGAGTTGATTTAAAGCAATTCTCAAGCCAGTAGGGTCAATCTCCCAGCCCCAATCACTTGCAGCCAGGAATGGATTTTTTACGCCGCCGATCAAGTTGCCTTGTCCAATTTCTTCTGGCGTTTTATCCTTTTTCTCTGTACGGGACATGTAGTAACTTAATGAAATGAAATCAACTGTACCTTCTTTAATGGTTTCTAAGTCGCCTTCTTGAATGTCTAAAGTGATGCCATTTTCTTTCCAGAAACGTTTTGCGAAGGCCGGATAGGCCCCTCTCACCTGCACATCACCGCAATAGTTATTGAATAGACGCTCCTCTTGTAGAGCGTGCATCACATTTTTAGGATTTGAGTCGTAAGAATAAGTTGGGACATAAACCAGCATACAGCCAATTTGGCTGCCAGGGATGATTTCGTGTCCGGCTTTTACAGCAAGTGCACTTGCTAAAAACTGGTGGTGCAGGCCTTGGAAGCTATCTTGTAACTTTGTTTCTTCACTCTCCGGTGAAAAACCAAGACCCAAAATCGGCATGTGTGTTGCACCGTTAATTTCGTTAAATGTTAACCAATATTTCACCTTGTTTTTATAGCGTTTAAACAACGTTGTTGCATAACGTTCAAAAAATTCAATCACTTTTCGGTTACGCCAGCCGCCGTATTCAGTAATTAAATGCAGTGGAATCTCGTAGTGAGAAATCGTAACAACGGGTTCAATGTTATATTTTTTTAATTCATCAAATACACGGTCGTAAAAAGCTAAACCTTCTTCGTTTGGCTCCGTTTCATCGCCTTGCGGGAAAATACGGCTCCATGCGATACTCATACGATATGTTTTAAATCCCATTTCAGCAAAAAGAGCGATATCCTCTTTAAAGCGGTGATAGAAATCAATACCATCGTGATTCGGATAAACATATTTCTCTTTATTGATTTTAAAATCAAAGCCAGGTTCTGCAATAACCTTTAATCGTACCTTCCCGCCGGGCATAACATCTGCCAAGTTCATTCCTTTGCCGCCCTCTTGGTAGGCACCTTCTAATTGGTTGGCTGCCGTAGCTCCGCCCCATAAAAAGCCTTGTGGAAATTGACTCATTATCTTCATCTCCTTATATGTATCATTGTGTTTATGGCTGGAAATCGTGTAATTGAATACAGCTTACATCGCGTTTACGCGTTTGCCCAACAATGGGCCAGGCAATAAAAAAAACCTAAACTGACCGCGTGAAACGATCTGTATAAAGGTGCACTCTTTATACAGTGTTCGCGAAAAAGTCAATTTAGGTTTTGCCTGCCGAACAGTAACAATCCGATTGAAAATGAAATTGTAAGCGTTGATATTTTTATAGCACGAAAAAAATAAAGTGTCAAATAAAAACGTAAAAAATGATGGAAGGTGTTAACGGCTTCGAAGAGTCGACTGAGCCAGTTAAAGAGGCTAAATAACATTGAAAAATAAACGAGTCATTTCTGGACCGATCATTCCGGAAATGATAAGGTAGTGAACAAAGGAGGGGGCAAATGGGAAGAACAAAAGAATTTGATAGGGAACTCGTTTTACATCAAGCAATGCTTGTGTTTTGGGAAAAAGGGTATGAGTCCGCTAGTATTCCTGATTTGATTCAGTCCATGGGAATCAGCCGTTCGAGTTTGTATGAAAGTTTTACGGATAAAAAGAGCCTTTATTTAGAGGCAATTGACCACTACAAAAAAGTAAGGCGGAACAAGCGGGAACTTCTTTTGGGAGCATCGACGGTAAAGGAAGGGATCCGGCAGTTTTTTAGCTCTCATATTGACGCTGCTTATGATAAGGATTTCCCAGGCGGCTGTCTCATTACAAATGAAGCGGTCCGGGCGGGAACTGCTGATACAGCCATTATTCAGGTTGTGCAAGAGAGTGTGGAAGACTTGGAGGAACTGTTTTATAAGGTGTTAAAAAAAGGGCAGCGTTCTGGTGAAATTGACCAAACAACAGACTTACGCGTTGCGGCATATTTGCTTTTAAACCTTAACCACAGCATCAATTTGCTTTCTAAAGTAACAAAAGAAAAACAGCTTGTTTATGCGATGGTCGATAAGGTAATCGATTCACTCTAAAAAAATTTAATTTTTCTGGAATGAACGTTCCGGAAAAAGTTGGAGGAAAAACGATGAAAGTTTCATTAATCGGGCTAGGGAATATGGGGATGCCAATAGCAGAAAATCTATTAAAAAGCGGTTATAAACTAACGGTTTATAATCGAACAAAAAGCAAAGCAGAAGAGATAGCTGCGAAAGGAGCAAGAATTGCTTCGTCTCCGGCAGAAGCTGCACGGGAGACGGGTATTGTTTTCACCGTCCTTTCGGATGATTCAGCTGCAGAAGAGGTAACCTTTGGAGAAGAAGGGATCCTCGCGGGACTTGAAGAAGGAGGCGTCCATGTATCCATCAGCACGCTCAGTGTAGAATTAGCAGAGAAGCTTTCAAAGGAACACGCAAAACGCGGCCAGCATTTCATTTCTTCACCTGTTTTAGGCCGTCCCGATGCGGCAGCAGCTGCTGCACTGCGGCTTATGATTGCCGGGCCGGAAGAAGCGCAAAACAGGGTGATGCCACTATTAGAATGCATTGGGCAGGATCTTTTTGTGATCGGCGAAAAAGCTTATTTAGCGAATGTAGTAAAGCTGGGGAATAACTTTTTAATTGTGTCCATGCTTGAAGCGCTGTCAGAAGTGTTGACGATGGTGAATAAGTATGGAATTGAATCAACATCGTTTTTAGAAGTAGCGAATGCTCTCTTTGCTTCACCAGTATACAAAAACTATGGAAGCATAATGGCGGAAAACCAATTTGAGCCGGCTGGCTTCAAAATGAAGCTCGGTTTAAAAGATGTGAATCTCATGCTGGATGCAGCCCAGAAAGTAAAGGCGCCGCTTCCAGGTGCAGAGCTGATTAAGCAGCATTATGCGAAGGGGATTGAAAAGGGCTGGGAAGACTTGGACTGGGCGGCTCTGATTAAAGTGTTAAAAGAAGCAGGTGAATGAAGAAAAAATTATCCTGTTGACTGCCATCACCTATATAAAAAGCCGGGGCTATGCCCCGGCTTTTTAAAGTCGCGAAATGAAAATGTTTATTTTACTAATTTCAACGCTTGTTCGGAAATATAGAATTCTTTTCCATTGTACACTGTAACAGCGTTCACTTCTTTTTGTTCCGTTGATTTTCCTGATTTTTGAATGACAATATTTTTGTTCACCGGGAATTCGACGGTTTTATCGCCTTTTTTCGCTACTAAAACAGGATTGTTTGGATTTGTTACATCAATGCGGGATGTATAGCCTTTTTTCGCTAAAGCTTTCTCGGCATTCGTGTACAGCTTATCGGACACCTTACCAAGATCGAAGTTCATGACTTCTGCCATCTTTTTCGCGATATCTGTGTTTTCAACTAACCCAGTTGGTCTTGATGGACCGTATGAGTACAAGAAAACATCCTCACCTGTATGGCCGCCGGTTGTAAAGCCGAGATTTGCACGTTTAGCCAGCATTTTTGACATATCGGAACCAATGTTTTTAGAAGCAGTAAGAGTTTTTAGTTCTTCATCCGTCAGGTCTTCAAGGCCGTAAAGAGCGGCTACTTCCTTCAAATTCGATTTATCTTCTTTCAACTGGCTGAGAGCACCTTCAACAGTCATCTTTGCTTTTTTCAACGGGTCAATGTAAGAAGAAACCGGCGTTGAAGGATAGGAGGAATTTGTATTTGTGTTCCCGATTGAAATACCGCTGTTTCCATGGTCCGTAAGTGCAATAACCATCGTGTTTCCATCTTTTTTCGCAAACTCAACCGCTTCTTTTACGGCGTCGTCAAAAGCAAGCGTGTCACTAATCATCCCGATTGGATCGTTGGCATGAGCTGCCCAGTCAACCTTGCTTCCTTCTACAAACAGAAAGAATCCATCTTCGTCTTTGTTTAACGTGTTAATCGCTTTTCCTGTCATTTCCGCTAACGTCGGCTGGCTTGGCTGAGTACTTTCGCGGTCAAAGTCATAAGCAAGAGCACTTGTGGCAAAGCTGCCCCAGATTTTGTTGGAATCAGAAGCCAAAAGCTCATCGCGGTTTTCGACAAAGTCATATTTTTTCTGGTCCAAAACATCTAAAAGGTTTTCTCCATCCGTTCGGGCATTTTTCGTAGTTCCTGGAGCAAGAGACTCTTTTCCTCCGCCTAATACAACATCAATGCCTTGATACACCTGCTGTTCAGCGATATCACCGTAGTTGTTGCGGTGCGTAGCGTGAGCAGAGAAGCCTGCTGGTGTGGCATGTTGAATTTCAGAAGTAGCAATGATACCTGTTGCTTTTCCTTGCAGCTTAGCTCCTTCTAACACATTGGCTACAGGCTTTTGAGCATCTTCCGGTTTAATGGGCTCCAAGCCAGGTGAATTGACGACTGAAGGCAGGATGCCCACATACTTATCATTTGATTTGTTACCTGTTGCAAGCGCAGTTCCGGCCGGTGCAGAGTCTGTAATCGCCGATTCAGCGGAGTATGTACGAACACCACCAGCGAGCATTTGATCCATAGCCAGATTTCCGCCCTTGTACCATCTTGAAAGAGTGGTTGTGCTGGAGCTTGTCCCATCCATTACCATCATAATGACATTAACTGGCTCTTTTTTCGGGTTTTTCGCCTGTACATCTTCCTTAGCCGCAGAAAACCCTAACGAAGAAAGCGCGACAGCTCCCGCCAATGTAATTCCTGCAGCTTTTTTGTTTAACTTCTTCAACGTAATCCCTCCGAGTAACTTGATACAACTAAGAATAAAGAAGTTTTATTAAGAAAATAAAACAGTAATGTAAAGATACTGTTTAAATATTGTGAAGCTGTTTAAATTTCTAAGGACACGTTAAAATTAAGAAAAAAAGGAACTGGAAACAGGCCTCTTCGTTTATATTACTTAAAATTATATTAAAATTATGTTGGAGACAAAATAATAAAAGGAAAGAATGATTCAAATTTCTGTCCTTAATGTGCATTTTTCTGCTTTTTTTATACGAAAAAAGGTACAAAAACAAAGAAAATGAATGGAAGTAGTAGTTATACATCAAAATCAAAAACATGTATATAAAAAGCTTTGGCAGTTGATTGGAAGAAAGGATTGATGTATGATAAATAAATCGTAATGATTTCGATTTAAGAAGGAGGAGAAGTATGTTTAAGTGGATTATCGTAGGGGGAGGCATTCAAGGTGTAACGATGGCTTCTTTCCTGCTAAAGGAAAACAAGGCCTCTATCAGGGAATTGGCCATTGTTGATCCACATCAAAAACCGCTTCAAAACTGGAAACGGTGTACTGAGCTTATTTCAATGCCATATTTGCGCTCGCCGGTTGTTCATCATCTTGACGTGCACCCATTCAGTCTGCAGTCGTTTGCAAAAAGCAGCGTAATGAATGAGTCCACCGCTTTTTATGGAAGATTTAAGCGGCCGGCTCTTTCCTTGTTTAATGAGCATTGCAGCCATCTTATTCAAGACACAGAGCTGAAAGAGAGCTGGATTCAAGGCCGCGTTCAAAAGCTGGAGCGATTTCAAAACTACTGGCAGCTTGAACTGCAGGATGGCAGGAAACTTGCTGGAGAAAATATTGTGCTGGCTGTTGGTGTCAGCGAACAGCTCGCCTGGCCTGACTGGGCAAAAGAAGTGAAAAAACAGCCGGATGTGCCTGTTTATCATATTTTTAATTCTACTCTTCCGACGTTTGAGCAAATGAAACGCCCTTTTACCATAATCGGAGGGGGGATTACATCTGTTCATTTGGCATTAAAATTATCTTCCATGTTTCCTGGCGAGGTGATATTGCTTAAACGACATTCGTTTCGCCTGCATGATTTTGACAGTGATCCAGCCTGGCTTGGTCCTAAAAATCAAATGTCATTTCGGAAAACGGCGTGTTATCGAAAACGGAGAGAACAAATTAAGCAAGCCCGCCAGAAAGGTTCGCTGCCCCGCGATTTGTATATGAAGATGCGGCGTTCTATCCGTGATGAGAAGTTGATGGCAGTGGATGGAGAAGTTTATAGAGCTTCGATGAAAAAGGGGGAGGTTATCCTTGAAAATGAACAGGGCCGTGTTATTCATCAAACAGGAACAGTTCTTTTAGCCACAGGATTTGACCCATCTCTGCCCGAAAAACATTGGCTGGAGCCGGTCATTAAAAAGCTGAACCTCTCGTGTGCTGCTTGCGGCTATCCGATTGTTTCTTCTTCTCTTCAATGGGGGCCGGGGTTATATGTGATCGGCGCTTTGGCGGAATTAGAAATAGGACCAATTGCAAGAAACATTTCAGGTGCGCGCCAGGCAGCAGAACGAATTGTACAAAGCTTATAATCACTAAAGCATGAGAAAGATGTTTATATTTTAAATCGTAATGATTACTATTTTTAGGGGGATTCACATGAAGAAAGTTCCTGTTACTGTTTTAAGCGGCTATTTAGGATCAGGGAAAACCACACTGCTCAATCATATCCTGCAAAATCGTGAAGGCTTAAGGATAGCGGTTATTGTAAATGACATGAGTGAAATAAACATCGATGCAGCACTTTTAAAGCATGGCGGGTTTACACGGACAGAGGAAAAACTGGTTGAAATGCAAAATGGCTGTATTTGCTGCACGCTGCGCGACGACTTAATGAAGGAAGTAGAAAGGCTCGTAGAACAGGGCGATATTGATTATATTGTAATCGAGTCATCAGGCATCAGCGAGCCAGTGCCAGTTGCACAGACATTTACATACATCGATGAAGAATTGGGGATTGATTTAACGCAAAAAACCCATTTGGATACGCTGGTCACCGTTGTAGACGGCAACCGTTTTTGGCAGGATTTTTCATCAGGAGAAACACTCGTAGATCGCAGTCAGGGAACAGATGAAACTGATACCCGGGAGGTAGTTGATCTGTTGATTGATCAAATTGAATTCGCTAATGTGATCTTATTAAATAAAACCGATTTGCTGAATAAACAAAGCGTGGAAGAATTAGAAGCGATACTGACAAAGCTAAATCCCGAAGCCCAGATTATCAAAACGGCTTTTAGCAAGGTTCCACTAACGGCGGTTTTACATACAGAGCGTTTTGACTTTGACCAGATGAGCCAGGCAGCCGGCTGGATAAAAGAGTTAAATGAAGAGCACACACCAGAAACAGAAAGTCTTGGTATTTCTTCATTCGTTTACCGGCGGCGCCGCCCTTTTCACCCAGAACGTTTTATGAGCTGGCTCGAAAGCTGGCCGGAAAATATTATACGGGCGAAAGGATTTTTCTGGCTTGCCAGCCGGAATGACACAACCGGTTTATTATCGCAGGCAGGGCCCTCTATTATGATTCAAGGAGCTGGAAAGTGGGTGGATGCGTATCCAGAATCCGAAAAACAAGCCCTTTTGAATGAAGAACCTGAATTGCTTCAGAATTGGGATCCCGTATATGGGGACCGCATGATTGAACTGGTTTTCATAGGAATGGATATGCAGGAAGAGGAAGTCATAACTTCTCTGGACTCCTGCCTGCTTTCTGAAGAAGAGGCAACGATGGACTGGACTCAATTCCGGGATCCCATTCCAGCTTTTTCAGTTAATTAATGCGGAAAGCTTTAAGTGCGTTTAGGAACAAGGATGTCATTTGAAATTTAAAACGTAATGATTACGATACTAGAGTGGAGTGATAAGAAATGGCTAAAAAATCAAAAGTGATAAAAGAGAAAAAAAGACAGGAAATGGTCGCAAAATATGCGGAGCTGCGCCGGGAGCTAAAAGAAAAAGGTGACTACGAAGCACTTCGCAAACTGCCAAGAGATTCTTCTCCGACACGGCTGAAAAGCAGATGTGAAGTAACAGGGCGTCCGCGTGGATACTTGCGGAAATTTAAAATGTCACGTATTGCATTTCGGGAATATGCCCATAAAGGCCAGATCCCAGGCGTGAAAAAGGCCAGCTGGTAAGCCGATGAACGAATCACTGGCTGGCATGCTGCTGAAAGGACTTGTTAGATCCCTGCCGGAAGAAAAGAGAGAGCTGTACGAGTATATTGTAAAGATGGAGGACACGCTTGCACAGCGGGCGGCAACTTCGGAGCATTTTATATCTCTTTTAATAGAGCATGCTCCGCACAAAAAGGCCGCAGCTCATTTTGACTGTTCATATGGTGAAATATTAAAAAGAATGAGAGAAATTGAGGAGGAACTGGATGACCAGCTGCACACAAGATTAAGCAAAGCGAAATGGCTGAACTGCACGTGTGCCATCCGGCGAAAAAAAGAAGAAGCGAACCATAGAACGGCTCTTTATTTGTTCATGATATAAAGCGATTGCCGTCTATCAGAAAGCCCTAAGCTGCAAAGGCGGGGGCTTTTTTTTATTTCTAACCGAAGGAATACGGTCAATCGGTACCTGTCATGGACCATTGACTAAGAGAAGATAAAAGAAGAGTTAAAATAGCGGTTATAATTGTGCCTATGGGATTGCAAAAAGGGTAAACGGGGCAGAAAACAGATGATTACAGTTAAAGATTCTCTCTGAATGAAGTAAAACTAAGCAAAGGACATTATGGATTTTGAAGCTGTGCCTGCATAATCAGCTTATCCAGCTCCTCGCTGTATCTTAGTGTATCCAGGCTGCTGATTCCGTGTAACGTGGCAGCATCAATCATTAAACAGCGAAGCTCTTCAATTTGAGAGTGTAAATCGTTGTAGGTTACTTCGAGGGTTTCCATGATTTTTCTCCCAGCCTTTTCATTTGATGAGGTGATAATCATTCATTTGAAGGGACAATAAAGCGCTTTTTGTACCTAACGATTTTAAGCCTTATTGGCGGTTTTAATTGAATACTTCAAAAGAAGAAGCTGTTTCAGCTTTCATCTTTATATCCCGCTTTTATTGTCTATCTGTTTAATCTTTAATTCTACAACACTTACAAAAAACCCTTTTTGATTTTGGTGGAAAAGAAAAAACTCTAAGCGAACATCATCTTTATTCGCTTAGAGCTTTTCCTGATAGGCTGCTTATTCTTTTACATTTTTGATCTTGTCCCAAGTGTTGATACCATCATCTTCATCAAATTCGATAACTACATCCGTAACATTCGCAACGCTCTCTTTGATTTTTTTTTCAATATCATCTTTGATGTCATCTGCTTGCTCGATCGTCATTTTTGGATCTACTTCGAGTGTAAGCTCAACATGAAGGCTGTCTCCTTCTTTAATAACATCCAAATCTTGAATATCGTTTACTTGCGGATGGGCGAAAACTTTAGAGCCAATTTTGGCCTGCATTTTCACATCCGCGACGCCCAGCGCCCCAGCGGCATTGTCTAAAAAGACGCGTCCGACTACTAATAAAAGAAGGATACCGATAATGATAGACGCATAACCGGTTGCGCTGTGAAACGGGGTATAGGTGGAAATAATGATCGCTAGCAAAGCCAGCACCGCACCGCCAACAGCCACATTATCTTCTAAGAAAACCAGCTTTGTAGCAGGCTTTGCGTCTCGAACATGCTTATAGCTTTCGGGTATGATCTTTAGCCCTTTTACTTTTTCACGGGGCAAATGTTCCGTAATTTCCTGCATTGCTTTATATAGAACAGTTGCTTCGAGCGCAGCTGCAGCTCCTAGGACGCCAATGTTCAGCCAGAACCAGTCGTCTGAATGAGTTGCATTCGAAATATGATGAATGCCTTCGACGATCGTTTCATAGGCGAGGACGCCAACGACAAGTACAGCGCCAAGCAGCACAAGGTTGACAAGACGTCCAAAACCAGCCGGGAAACGATCCGTTGGCGCTTTTTTACTTAAAGCCGATCCGATAAAAACGAAAAGCTGGTTGGCTGCATCCCCGAAACTATGCATCATTTCAGCAAACATGGCGACATTTCCTGTAATGAGGTAAGCAGCGGTTTTAATCAACGCGACAACGGTATTTACAATGGCGGCCCACAGGGCGGATTTGCTGCCGAGTTTCAATAATTTGAAGGATTCTCTCATTCCCTTTACTCCTTTCTCTTTTGCTAATCTCCTTTCTTTTCCCTTACACAAGTAAGAAATAACATGTTTTTTAGCCAAAAGCTGATAAAAACAGGGGGTCAGCTGCCTTTAAAAAATGCGTTTATTTAAAAAAGGATTTTTTACTTTTCGTGTTTAAAAGGTCGCCCATCCAGCCTTTGCTTCTCAAATAAAAATAAAGGAGCACTGTACTAAAAACGATTAAGGTACCCGCAAATGCGTAACCAAATTTCCATTCCAGCTCGGGCATATGCTTAAAGTTCATTCCCCAAATTGCACCAAGGGCTGTAGTAGGAGCAAACAGAGTTGTCATAATGGTTAGTGTCTTCGTAATTTCGTTCCCCCGGTGAGTGGATATCAGGTTTTCGAGATTTAATAACGATTTAATCTCATCTTCATACGCATCTAAAAGTGTTTTAGCCCGGTCAATCCGACATATAGCCCGTTTAAACTGTGCTCCTTGTGCCGTTTGTTCTCCAAATGCTTCTTCAACAGCCATCTGTGTTTCTTCTATTGGGATGAGTAGGTTCTTCCAAACGAGGAGTTCATGATCGACAGTAGCAGCTCTATCCAAGATTTTCGTACGATTATTCTCTTTTATTTCCCAAAGCAGAGTGTGCAGTTTTACTTCAAACTTATCGATTTTTTTTAAAAAGTCAGCAATTATTTCACTAAGCAGGACCAAAAAACCTTCCATTGGCGATTCACAATGGTGCATTTTTTCCTTCATGGTTTTGGCATTATGATGATCTAATCGAGATAAATCAAAATTTGCCGTGACCAGTTCTTTCCTTGTTAAATAAAAGTGAAAGGTCGCATTTTCTTCTCTTTTTTCAACGTCCTGCTGATAAATAAGAGAACCCCATACATTTTCTTTACCGGGCGTTCCAGTGTACATATTGATCGAATTATTATCGTTTTTCTTTATCTGCTTAATCCATCTTTCATACTCGTGTGATTCTTTTACTTTTTTTTCGATCAGATGAGTATCTTGAAGGTCAAGTTCATACCATTTCCATTGGGAGGAGTGGAAAGTATGCTCCACTTTTATCAATCCTTTCAATAAGCACTTTTCCATCAGGGATTTTCAGCAAGTTTTAGAATTTTCTAATCAGTATCCCCGTTGGCTGCCAATAATATGAATGAGGATTTCAACTTTAAAGATCTTGCCCAGCTACGACGCTTTGGAACCCAATACTTTTCAGAAGTGGAGGACTGAGGCTCAGGGGAACGGGCGATAACAGAATTAATAAAGAAAAATATGTAAGGGTGTATATGTATCACATTGTTTTACATAGGGGCCATTTGTTTTTCGCTTTTAAGGATAAATGCCTGTACAATTGAGCAATTCACTAGGCAGTCTTTTGCTTATGCTTATTTAAGTAATGTTCTCAGAACAGGAACGAGTCATGAACATGGTACCGAAGATAAACAGGTTTTTTTAGTATGCAAAAAGGAAAAAGTTCATAGTTTTGTTTCAACCCTTGACATAGTCGGTTTAATTTACAGACTTTCCGAGCGGGAAAGTCTGTAAAAATACTTAATCGAGTAATTAAAAAAGCTTAATCTATTGAAAAGCAGTTGCGTTTGAATGACTCAGCTGCTTTTCATATTTAAGCATCTGATTAAAAATTAATGAAAGAGAGAGTCAGAGGCCTTTTTTATAGAGGAAGAAGGGGTTTGGACCCTATCGTCAATAGTACATATTGATCAATTTACCTGATTTTTAATGATTTTTTTAGGAATCTCTGATTTTGATGTCTATATTTCGAGAAGGTGGGTAAAGATTAGAAAACAAAATGAGCAAGGACATTCAATACTCTAAGATATATGAAAAAAAGAACGAAGTTTGTACCAGCCCTTGGTTTTGTATAAAATACTCTGTTTAAAGTCGGTTTCTTAGCATATAAATGAGACGGACCTACTTAAAGGAGGAGTTTTCGTGCTTCTGCATAAACATTCAAGAAACGATCAATCGGTAAAAGCCTCTAAATTTATTATACGCTTAAAGCAAAAAGGCCTTATTAAAGCATTTGTTTGCTTTACAGATGAAAAAGGCCAGTTAAAGAGTATGACCTATGAAAACGGTGAATATTATTTATTTAATTTAACAGATGGAAATATCAAGCCAATAACGTCTTTTATGTTTTCTCAAACACTGGATTTAATTAAAAAAGGTTTTTATACCGGCCGTTCTTATGGACAGGTGCGCCTTAAACAAACGAAGCAAAGAAGATACGGCAGCTGGTGAAAAGTCACGGGAAATATAGACAATAAGAGAATGTAAAGCGGATTAAACATCTATATAGAGCATAAAAGTGCTTAAAAAGCCAAACCCTTTTTAGGGTTTGGCTTTTTTCGTTTTTACCATTTAAAAGAATGGAGGAGTGTTGAGTTAATAAGACTGGCTGGAGGGTGGAGTAGTAAATGACTTATCTATTCTACTAAATCCATAATGAGCTGTTAAAATAAAAAAAGACAGAATGGGGTGTGTGAATGAAGGTATATGTACTGGCAAAAGACGAACTTGAAGCACAAGGGATTGAGTGGATGATCAAATCCCATCTGCAGACGCTGGAATTAACTTTATTACATAGTGTGTCCGAACTTGATGCAGCATTTAAGCGGGAAAGGCCCTTAATGGCGATTGTGGATATGGATCAGTGGCAGCATGAGGACGTGGGTAAACTGCTAAAAAGGTACAATGCTCGTTGGCTTGGCCTATCTTCAGAACGTATTTTTCAAACAGCTTATAAAGCGCTTAAGTTTCGAGCGGAAGATGTTTTGTTTCGTCCTTTTGCGCCTATGGAGGTGATCCGCCATCTTCAGCAGGCTCGTTTTGAAAAGCGCAATCAGCCTGTTTCTCACTCATCGAAACAATCGTTTATCCAGTATGCGGACTTATTTATCTCCAGTCAAAGGCTGAGCGGAGATCCGTACAGGATGGCGGCTTTTTTAACACCAGATGAGACTGTGCTGTCAGACCTTTATGAGGAGTTGCTGGCATATCCTTTTGCGGAAGAAGTCTATGTATTCGTGCTGACAGACATGGTCTTAGCCGTTCAAGAAAGTGTAAATCGTGCTGATTTAGAGGATTATCAAGCTTTTCTTCGTTTTTGTAACAAGCGGCTCAGTCAGCCAATTGCCATTGTGATACAAGAAGGTAAAAGCGGTGCCCCGTTTAAATCAACCTATCAAGCACTGCGAAGACAGGCCGAGCGTGTATTTTTTGAAGGATATGACGTTATTTTGCAGGGGGGTGAAGAGGATGGGGTACAGGAAATGGACCCTTTTTTAACGCCGCTCGAGCAGCGGGAATGGGTCGAAATGCTGGAAACCCGGAATATGAAAGAAATCCAGCAGTGGCTGGAACAGCATTATTTAAAAATGGAGCCCCCATATCCAGATCCAGAGATGGTCCGGATTGCGTTAACGAGCGTACTGGCCCAGGTGAGGCGTTATATGAAATCACATGACATCGAAGGAAACGACTTAGAATATGAATATCATAATGTATTCAATCAAATAGTCAGGCAGCCGGTTATGTATAAAATTGTTCAAGCGCTTCAAGTATTTATTCGCAAACTGCTTACATCAGGCGGCCATTTGGCTTCTCAAGATACTCCACAGTCGCTCATTGATAAAACCCGCAGCTTAATTGAAGGGAACTATTGGAACAGTCAATGGAACCTGGCTGACTGCGCAGAAGCACTTCGTTTAAATAAAAGCACGTTAAGCCGCCGGTTTGCGGCAGAATCAGGACGAACATTCCGCGATACCTTACACCGCGTACGGCTTGATGAAGCGAAGCGGCTGCTAAAAGAAACGGATTTGTCGTTTCAGGAAATTGCCCGTTTAACCGGATATACTCATCAGACCCAGTTTAATGCGAAATTTAAGCAATACGAACACCGGACTCCTCGAGACTATCGCTCCGGCTTCTAGCCTGCTAAAGTTTATGAGATACTTCATAACAAAAAGGGAAAAAGTTTAATTTGGTGAAATCAATAATAAAATAATCATTATTACATAACCGAAAAGGAATACTCTCCGTGCTATCATCAATGTATAAAAGAAAGCAAGGGAGGAAATGTCCATATGAAAACGGTATCAGGAAGAAAGGTCATTCAGTATAGAGGAACAGCGCTTCACACGAAAGGGTGGCAGCAGGAGGCCGTGCTGCGCATGCTGATGAACAATTTAGATCCGGATGTGGCTGAGCATCCAGATCAACTGGTGGTCTACGGCGGCATTGGAAAAGCAGCACGCAATTGGGAATCATTCGATGCGATTGTAAAGACGATTAAGAATCTTGGAGATGATGAAACCCTTCTCGTCCAGTCAGGGAAGCCGGTCGTTGTATTTAAAACGCACACGGATGCACCACGAGTGCTTCTCGCCAACTCTAATATCGTACCGGCTTATGCTAATTGGGATACTTTTCATGAGCTTGATAAAAAAGGATTGATGATGTACGGCCAGATGACAGCGGGAAGCTGGATTTACATTGGATCCCAAGGCATTGTCCAGGGGACATATGAAACATTTGCAGAACTGGCCAAGCAGCATTTTAACGGCTCGTTAAAAGGGACCATTACCGTCACAGCCGGTCTTGGCGGTATGGGCGGCGCACAGCCGCTTGCTGTTACAATGAATGGCGGTGTCTGTGTCGGCATTGACACAGATGAAACCCGAATTGACCGCCGCATCGAAACGAGATATACCGATTTGAAAACCCATTCACTTGATGAGGCGATCCAGTGGGCAGAAGAAGCGAAAAAAGAAGGCAGGGCCCTTTCAATCGGCTTGATTGGCAATGCAGCGGAAGTGCTGCCAGCCATGATAAAGCGTGGCTTTATACCGGATGTATTAACGGATCAGACATCTGCTCATGATCCACTAAACGGGTATACGCCGGCAGGGATGACTCTCCATGAAGCGGCAGAGCTTCGTCAGGCTGATTCTAGAGAATATGTAAAGCGTTCAAAGGCTTCAATGGCTGTACATGTTAAAGCGATGCTTGAAATGATGGAAAAAGGGGCCGTTACGTTTGATTATGGCAATAACATTCGCCAGGTCGCTAAAGATGAAGGGATAGAAAACGCTTTTGATTTCCCGGGTTTCGTACCGGCTTATATCCGGCCACAGTTCTGTGAAGGAAAAGGGCCGTTTCGCTGGGTGGCCTTGTCTGGCGATCCAGAAGATATTTATAAAACAGACGAAGCCATTTTGCGGGAGTTTGCGGATAATGAGCACTTATGCAACTGGATCCGCATGGCGCAGAAGAAAATTCAATTCCAGGGGCTTCCATCGCGCATCTGCTGGCTTGGTTACGGAGAACGCGCACGCTTTGGCAAAATTTTAAACGATATGGTGGCAAGCGGTGAATTAAAAGCACCGATTGTGATTGGCCGTGATCATCTTGACTCCGGTTCTGTTGCTTCACCAAACCGTGAAACAGAAGCGATGAAAGATGGATCTGATGCGGTATCCGACTGGCCAATTTTAAACGCCATGATTAATGCCGTAGGCGGCGCTACGTGGGTATCTGTTCATCACGGCGGCGGCGTCGGAATGGGATATTCTCTTCATGCAGGTGTCGTCATTGTCGCAGATGGAACAGAAGAAGCAGCCAAGCGCATCGAGCGAGTGCTGACAACCGATCCTGGCATGGGTGTGGTCCGCCATGCAGACGCGGGATATGAACTGGCTCAAAAAACAGCCCGGGAAAAGGGCATCCACATGCCGATGCTGGACAAAGGAGCATCTTCCTCATGACGAAATATATATGGATTAAACACGCCGCACTCGCGACGCTTTATTCCAGTCAAAAAGGGCCGCGTACGAAAGCAGCAATGTCTGATATTGGCTTTATTGAAGATGGCAGTGTCTGGATTAAAGATGGCATCATTCAAGCAGTTGGAACAACAGCTGAACTAGAGAAAATTTATGGACAGAAAGAAGCCGAGGTTATTGACGCTGCTTATCGCCTTGTCACACCTGGCCTTGTTGATCCGCACACCCACATTGTGTATGGCGGTACAAGAGAAAAAGAATTTGAGATGCGTCTCGAGGGAGCCTCGTATATGGACATTATGAATGCAGGCGGCGGTATTCATGCAACGGCAAGAATGACCAGAGAAGCAGAGGAAGAAGAGCTGATCAGCCAAACGTGGAGACGCCTGGATTCGTTTTTAGCGCATGGCGTAACCACCATTGAGGGCAAAAGCGGATACGGCATGAACTGGGAAACAGAGCGCAAGCAGCTGCAGGTAATGAAAGCTTTGCAGAAGCGGCATCCCATCGACATTGTTTCGACTTTTATGGGAGCCCATGCAATCCCTCCAGAGTTTAAAGGAAGGGAAGAAGAATTTGTTGACCTGATTATCGAAGAGATGCTGCCGGCAGTTGCAAAAGAAAAATTAGCCGAGTTTAATGATGTTTTCTGTGAAAAAGATGTTTTTACCCCCGAACAATCCAGGCGCATTCTGGAAGCAGGGAAAACATACGGGCTTGTCCCAAAAATCCATGCGGATGAAATTGTATCTTATGGAGGTGCAGAGCTGGCAGCCGAAGTGGGTGCGATCTCAGCAGAGCATCTTTTAAAAGCGTCGGATGAAGGCATTGAGGCAATGGCGAAAGCTGGCACAATCGCCTGCCTGCTTCCGGCTACAGCTTTGTATTTGCGTGAAGAAGCGGCTCAAGGACGGAAAATGATTGACCGTGGTGTAGCGGTAGCTATTTCAACCGACTGTAATCCCGGGTCTTCGCCGACTACATCCATGCCGCTTGTCATGAACCTCGCCTGTATTTCTATGAGATTAACACCAGCTGAAGCGCTGACTGCGGCAACATACAATGCGGCTTGTGCCATTCGCCGTGAAGATACGATTGGTTCTATTGAAAAAGGCAAGCAGGCTGATTTTGTTCTGTGGAATGTGAAGAGCTATCAAGAACTGCAGTATTTGTTCGGCGTGAACCATGTCCGTTCGGTTTGGAAAAAAGGTGTTCAAGTGGCGGGCGGCTTATGAGCGGCTCATGGCTTCAAAAACCAGCCTGGTCATGGAAGGCAGACGGTGGTGAAGAGCATTTTGTACATCAGTGGGTAAAACCGCTAGAGGACATACAACAGCCTGACCTTATTATATATGGTGCGCCAATCTCACGCTCATCAATCAGTGTATCGGGTGCTTCCTTGTATCCGGAGGAATTTCGCCGCATGTGGAAGAGTTTTGCAGCGTATAACTTGGATGAAGATCTTGATTTATCTCCTTACCGTGTCGCAGATGCAGGGGATGTAATAATGCATACAACGGATATCGTCCTGTCACATGACCGTATTCAAGCTTCAACAAAATATTTAGCTGAAGCTTTCCCGCACGTACCTACCTGTATGATTGGCGGTGACCACTCAACAACGGCCTGTGCCGTAAGAGGAATTAAAGAAGCTTATCCAGAAGACATAATAGGGGTTTTGCAATTTGATACGCATTTAGATGTCCGGGATCCCAAAGAGCTTGGCCCGGCGAATGGTACGCCGATCCGCCAGCTTATTGATGGGGAAACTGTGAAAGGTGAACATGTTGTCAACATTGGCCTGCATGGCTATTTTAATGCGAAGCCGCTCATTGACTATGCGAAAAAACAGGGTATACAAATGGTTTCATTAAGCAGCGCACGCAAAAAAGGTATGATCCAAGCTGTTCAAGAGTCCCTTATGTATTTAGCAGAAAGAACAGACCGCCTTTATGTAACAGTTGATATGGATGTGCTCGACATTTCAAACGCACCGGGTGTTCCAGCGTCTACACCGGGCGGAATGAAACCCGAGGAGTTGTTTGACGTGCTGCTGGAAGTGGGCAGGCATCCCAAAGTATCTCATATTGACTTTGTGTGTCTGGACCCATCTAAAGATTCACCTGTAGAACAGACGGTAAAAACCGGTGTTTATGCCTGGCTCCAATTTGTAAGCGGCCTTGTCAGTAAAAAAAAGAATAATGGTTTTTAAGAAGACCGGATAATCAAACTCCTTAAAAACGGTCGAATAAAACAGAGTTCTCAATTGGCTCGAGGCTAGTGTAAGCTTTATCTCAAAAAGTAATATGTTTTACTCTATAAGGAAGCCTTCAAAGCCTGACCCGCGCTAGAAAAGCACGGCATTTTGTCAGAGATGACGGAGATTGGAAAGTGAAGAAAAATGTCTTACAACGACGAAAAAGAATTTCCTTTAGGAAAATTAACAACACTGCTGGCATTGCTTCATAAAAGTCCGGCAGGCCATGAAATCAAAAAAGAATTAACAAACAGAGGATATCGGTTTACAGTTGGGCGCGTTGGAGCGATGGATCTCAATAAAGTGATTGCCTCCATTGAAACAAATGCTAAATCCAACGATATCATTGATGGAGAATCTTACCGTGAAGTGCACGCCCTTTACCATAGTATTTTAGAAGCCGTTCAAGGAGTTGGACGGGGCACGGTTCAGTTCGGAGAAATACTTCGAACTGTCGGACTGACCTATAGCATCGTCAGAGGAGAAATTAACAGTCCCGGTTATTCAGGTGAATGGATCAGTATCTGTATTTATGGAACGATCGGTGCGCCTAAAAAAGGCTTTGAACATGATGCTCTGGGGTTCGGTTTTAACCATATTTAACCTTGACAATTTTAGGAATCATGCATAAAATGAAAGTATAGGATGAAGTGAGAATCCTAACTTAGTGATTTACCTAGTAGCAAGACCTTTTTAAAGAAGCGAATAGAATAAAAATGCCCAGAGTGGTTTTTAGTTTAGAGGGGGCTGCACAAAAAGAACGCGTGTTCTTTTTGTGCAGCCCTCTTTTTTGTTTTTATATAATCGATGTTTGAAAAACAGATGAGGGGAGCGGTCCACATGGCCATTCAATTAGACGGGAGCACATTAACATTTGAGGAAATTAAACAGGTGGTGTATCATGCCGAACCAGTAGAATTGAGCGAAGCAGCGTGGAAAAAAGTCGAGGAAAGCCGCACAGCTGTCGAGCGGCTGATGGCAGAAGGAAAGATCATGTATGGAGTCAATACGGGATTTGGCAAATTTAGCGATACACCGATTTCTGAAGAAAACGTGGAAAACCTGCAGCTCAATTTAATTAGAAGCCATGCGTGCGCTGCAGGCAAGCCGTTTTCTGATACGGTTGCCCGCACGATGGTGCTGCTTCGTGCGAATGCCCTTGCAAAAGGATACTCGGGCATCCGCAAAGAAACGCTTCAGCTTCTTATTGACTGTTTAAACCATGGCATTCACCCCGTCGTGCCAAGCCAGGGTTCGCTCGGTGCAAGCGGTGACCTGGCTCCGCTCGCTCATTTAGCTCTCGTCTTAATTGGTGAAGGAGAAGTCATGTATAAAGGAAACACACTGCCTGCAGAAAAAGCACTTCAACAAGCGGGCCTGCATCCAGTCCGTTTACAGGCAAAAGAAGGGCTGGCGCTGATTAATGGAACTCAGGCGATGACATCCGTTGGAGTAATCGCTTATATGGAAGCGCAAGAGCTCGCTGATTTAGCGGATGGTGTGGCGGCACTTACACTGGAAGGGCTTCAGGGCATTGTGGATGCATTCAAGCCAGAATCCCACTTGGTACGTCCATACCCGGAACAGCAGCAGGTGGCCGGCCGTATTCTCTCTTACATGCAAGGGAGCCAGCTGACCACTACCCAGGGAGAAATACGCGTACAGGATGCTTATTCTCTCCGCTGCATTCCACAGGTGCATGGCGCCATTCAGCAGGTACTTCATTATGTAAAAGAAAAGTTATTGATTGAAATCAACTCGGCTACTGATAATCCGCTTATTTTTGCGGACAGTGGAAATGTCATCTCCGGAGGAAACTTTCATGGCCAGCCGATCGCGTTTGCAATGGACTTTCTTGGCATCGCGGTGGCAGAAATCGCGAGTATTTCCGAACGACGGATTGAGCGCCTTGTCAATCCGCAGCTCAATGACCTGCCCGCTTTTTTAAGTCCGGATCCGGGTCTTCAATCTGGCTTAATGATCACGCAGTATGTGGCAGCTTCGCTTGTTTCTGAAAATAAAACACTCGCACACCCGTCCAGTGTCGATTCAATACCATCCTCTGCGAACCAAGAAGATCATGTCAGCATGGGGACAACAGCTGCACGCCACGCATACGATATCGTGCAAAACTCGCGTCGAGTGCTTGGGATTGAAGCGATATGTGCCGCCCAGGCCGCTGACATTCGCGGAAAAGAACGCTTATCTCCTTTTTCAAAGCGGCTGCATGCTAATATCCGCTCTGTTGTGCCTATTATTACAGAAGATCGGGTATTTTCGAAAGATATTGAAAACATAGCGCTGGCAATGAAAAAAGAGCAATGGCTGAAGCAGGTGCTGGAATCTGAAAAAATCGGCAAAAACTAATAAACGAGCCGCTTGATTTATTGAACAGGCGGCTCTCAATCAAATATATTTGAAAGTGCATACAAAAAGATGGGAGACGATACGATGGAGAAAATCATCACATTCTTAAACGGAATATTATGGAGTGACCCTGTGATTTACCTGCTTCTTGGAATAGGGGTTTTTTCAGGATCAGCACCCGGTTTTTGCAAATTCGTCATTTTAAAGAAATGCTTTATTTAATTTTCCAAGGGAAAAGTTCAACTGCGGGTATTTCCTCTTTTGAAGCTTTGTCTATGGCACTTTCAGGGCGGGTAGGGACTGGAAACATTGCAGGGGTTGCCACTGCTATCGCATTTGGCGGCCCAGGAGCTGTTTTTTTGATGTGGCTTATTGCTTTTATTGGTTCAGCCAGTGCTTATATTGAATCGACACTTGCCCAAATTTATAAAATAAAGCAAGATGACCAGTACCGGGGTGGCCCGGCCTACTATATTGAAAAAGGGCTTGGCTAGAAAAGATTCGCTGCACTTTATGCAGCAGCGGCTGTTTTCGCAATGGCACTGCTTATGCCCGGGGGTGAACCTCTCCACCTAAATCAAAGATTTTGATGGAGCATCCCTTATCTTGAATACAGTACAACACCAGCTGGTTAAGCTTCCTTCGAAAGCCCGAGTGCATGATGGAGACTAATGAACGAAGACAAGGTCTGAGATGTCCTTATTGCCAGCTCAGGAACTTTTGCCTGAAGTGACAACCATTTCGTTTCCGAAATGGATTTTTGAAAAGCTCGAATGAAATAACGGGCCCCGATATTATAAGAAGCGGACAAATCCGAATGATAGACTTTGCCTGTTGAAAATGTGGCAAGGTCTTTTTTCGAGTTTCGTTCCACTTTTCCAGAGCCGTCGAACGCCAGGGCGCTGGTGTTTCGCGGATTGATCCGGGAAATGCGCATGCCCAGGCAGTGCGCCATTTCTTCTACTTTGTTCTGGATACCTATTTTCTGCCACCCGTGAAGCTTGAAACGAAGTTTCCTGGCTCCATAAAACCCCTTTGGGATTTTCATTCTGTCCAGGTACTCGAATACAATGACATCACAGCCATGCTTTGACGCGAATTTAACAATTTCATGGCTGGTGTAGCAGACAATATGCTGCTGGTACCCATTGATCTGCCGCCAAAAGTTTGGCGCATGAATGCGGCCGCTTACCCGCTGTGCTTTCCGTAGTTTATTTGTTAACGTCTGCAGACGGTCTTTTTCTTTAAGCTGGTCAATAAACGTCCTGCCTAAGACAGTGCCTGTTGCATCAATAACGGAACAAACCGCAGAATTCGTCAGTCCAAGGTCTACCGCACACACTTTTTGTTCTTGAATAGGCGTTTTAGTTAAAGTAACTTTATTTTCATAGCTGATGGAAAGGAAGAATTTCTTTCCCCGCTTAATCAGCTTAGGGTTATGTTCTTTCCATTCCCAGACACCACGTTTGTAATGGTCCTGCCCTTTAAATTCGATATTTATCCATACCCAGTCATTCTGGTGGAACACTTTGATTTGTGCTGATGTATCGGATGTTCTGTTGAACATGTTCCCTCGATAAAAAACAGGGAATTCTTTATGTTCCGCCTGCAGGCGCGGAGGCTGTTTCTTAAATTTCTTCCCTTCGGAAAGAGCGTATTTCTGCTCTTTTTCCCAGTTTTGATAGTTAGAGCGGAAGCTCTTTACTTTGCCAAAAGCAGAAGCAATCGCACTTCTACGGAAGTAGGACGGAAACTTGTAAAGACGTTCGTTAAACTCCTTGTATTTCGGAAGAGGATTTGACTTGGTTGCGTGAATCAGTTTTTCCACTGCCGGCACAATCGACTTGGTTGCCAGACCCTCGGTACCATCAAACTCCTTGTCTATAACCTGGATGATGAAGGACAGGGCGTCATTGTAAATATCCAGTGTATCATTGAAGGTTTCGGTCTGGTTTGTAATCTTGTGCAGCAGCGACTTCGCAACTTTCATAGCCAAACCCTCCTTTCTATTTTTTAGTCCTTATGATACGTTGATTGTATCAAAATGGAAATTACTTGTAAATCAAAAAGAGAATCAGTATAAATAACTACCAGCAAGAAGCGGCAATCGGTGGAATGAAAAAAGATTGAAGAGCAGGGAGAATAAAGACCTTAGCACCTAACCCCCACTAAATCGGAGATTTTGAAGGGGAATGCGGTGCTAATTTTTTGTTCAATAGTATCTATTTGTAATCTGATCTAAAAAGGTATGGATGTTAAGTTTCAGGAATAATTGTTACCGCAATCGTGCGGGTTGGTGCATCAGGATCTTCGTTTTTCCGATCATAATATTTTCGCATCAAATCGTTTAATTCTTTCTGAAACTCTTTAAAGTGCTGGTCATCGATTTTTAATTCCATAAGCGAGAAAGTCGAGTGGTCTTCCGCTTGCTGCTTTTTATCTAGTACCGACAAATAGTTTTGATACTGGATCATCAGCGATAGCTGGTAGTAGGAAAGATAGCTGAGCTTTTTTTCTTTCGTTAAATGTTTCCACTCATCCGCATGGAGCTGGGCAGCTTCTTCGTCCAATACATAATATTTTTCAGACACGGACCGGACCTTTTTTTCTTTTGTCACACGTATGATACCTGCTTGATGCAGGGTGCTGATATGACGGTAGAGTGTCGCTTGAGGCACATCCTGAATGATTTTAACCATTTCTAAAGGTGTCAGGCCGTTTTCTTTATTTCGCATAAGAGCCTGCGATATTTTCATTCTGACAGGGTGCATTAATATTTCCGCTTTATTCATATATAAGTCTCCTTTGAGAACGAAAACGTTCTATTTTTTAGCGTTAAAAACTGTCATTTGAAAAAAGTTGGGAATATTATCAGTAACGATAATAAAGAAATCATATTAAACTTTAGCCAAAAAAACAAATGCATTCTCCATATTTTAATGTTATCATTATCGATAATAATAATAAATTGAAAGGAATGAGACAATTGCAGCTTCATTACGGATTGGAAGAATTGAAAGAAATCGAATGGACGGTTGTGCTGCCTATTCTTATGCCGTTTATAGCCATTGCTTTGGTTTTAATTGTGGTGGCGTTAATTGATTTATACCGGCACCGCAAAACACAAGATCATGTGCTTTTTTGGATGATCATCATTCTAGTTTGTAACACGATCGGTCCTATTTTATATTTCACAATTGGACGAAAAGGAGGCGCTGCCCGATGAAAATAAGCGTTGAACATGTGACTAAAACGTTTAAACATAAAACAGCTGTCCAAGATGTTTCTTTACATATTGAGGAAGGGGAATGTGTAGGTCTGCTTGGCCCGAATGGAGCAGGAAAGTCAACGCTGCTCAATATTATTACAGATGTGCTGCCAGCAGATAAAGGTGAGGTGCACCTAGACGGAAAAAGGCTGTCTTCTATGAAGCGCAAGATTGGCTACCTTCCACAGGAGCCACCTCTTTATTCCTGGATGACGGCTAAAGAAACACTCGTTTTTATGGGGCGCCTATCAGACATGCCAAAGAAAAACCTTCTGAAAGAAATTGAAACGGTGCTGACGCGGGTAGGCCTCAAGCAGGAAGAGAATATAAAAGTCGGCACCTTTTCCGGGGGCATGAAACAAAGGCTGGGTATTGCGCAAGCTCTTCTTCATAAGCCGTCTTTTCTTATATTGGATGAACCGGTTTCAGCGCTGGATCCAATCGGAAGAAGAGAGGTGTTGGATTTAATTCGAGATATAAAAAAAGACACCACTGTACTGGTATCAACACATATCTTAAGTGATGCAGAAGAAATTTGTGAGCGGCTCGTCATTATGAAAAACGGCATAAAACTGGAAGATACTACACTGGCTGAGCTGACATGCAGAAATGAGGATTCAGCGGTTTATGTTGACCTTACGCCAAGAGACTTGGGCTGGGCGGGGCTTGTCCGGTGCCTGCCCTATGTTCAGAAGGTAGACCTTATTGGTAATACTGTTAAAGTAACGCTTGACGATGTGCAGGCATATAAAAACCATTTGATTGGGCATGCATTGAAGAATAATGTAGACATTTTACGTTTTGAAACAAGAAGGTCAGATACCCTGGAGGAAATCTTTTTAAGAATGGTGGCAGGTGCATGAATGCTTTTTACGTGATCTGGCATAAAGAGTGGATTCAATTAATAAGAGAAGCGAAAATCATTTGGATGCCGCTCGCCTTCATGGGTTTAGGAACCGCACAGCCTGTTCTGCTGTTTTTTCTGCCTTCTATTTTGGAAGCAGTTGGAGGAGGGCAGGGAATTACCATTGATCCGGCGATGACCCATCAAAGCGGAGATGAAGTGCTCGCTGGTACACTTGCCTCACAATTTGATCAGATGGGCTTAATTATTATTGTCGTTTCGACTATGGGAATTATACAGGCAGACAAAGTGAGTGGCATGCTCAAATTCATTTTAACAAAACCGGTTACTGTGGGAGCTTATATAGGAGGGAAAATAGCGGCCGGCTGCTCCACTGCTGCCCTAAGCGTGGCAGCTGGATTTGCTGTCTCTTTCATCTATACAGATTACTTATTTACAGATATCTCTTTTCGGACGGCGCTGCCGGCTTTGCTGTTGTACCTATTATGGGTGTTTTTTATTGTTTCCTTTACGGCAATGGTGAGTACCTTGTTTAATGGGCAAGCGGTTATTGCGCTTATCAGTATAGCCTGTCTTCTTGCTTTTCGAATACTGGCCGGGCTGCATCCTATGTTGGGTTGGCTAAATCCAGCCAGTGCCAGCCTGCAGGCGATAGAATTGCTTTCCTCCCATTTAAATAAAGCAGAAATGTTTAAAGGCATAGCAGCAACAGTCGTATGGATTATTATAACGGTTGCCTTTTCTTATAAATGGATCGTAAAAAAACGTTTTTAATAAGACTGCGAAAATGATCAAAGGAGTAAGCGGAATTTCTGAGCAGGCTGCCGGAAACATACAAAATGTAGCTGCCTCGGCTGAAGAGCAAAATGCAGCGATGGAAGAAGTGTCGGCTTCCGCAGAAGCATTAAGCCGGATGGCTCAAGAGTTAAGAGAAACAATCAATAAATTTAAAGTATAAGATGCCAAAAGCACACAAAAACGAGCATGCTAGAACAGCGAAGCATGCTCGTTTTTGATTTGATCAATGGCGATTTGATTTATGTGATTATCTTCGGTGTTTAACCGGCATTAATCGTTATCGCGTTGTTTAGCGCGGGCTTCTCCGCCCTTTTCGCCAATTTCCTGATAAAATTCTTTATCATGATTCTTGGCAGTGGCTTCTCCACCTTTTTTTCCAATTTCCTGATAGAATTCCTTGTCATGGTTCTTTGCTGTAGCTTCTCCGCCTTTGCGTCCTGCTTCTTCACGACTCATTTTGTCGTTATTGTTGTTAGCCATTAAAAGTTCCTCCTCAGTTCTCTTAGAATTTCTGGTGGTACAGTGTTAATGATACCCGCCTATTCTTCTCTTAAACAACTTTTTAAGATTTAAGCGAAAGTACTACATAAAAGCTCTATGTCCAAGCTTCTTTGAGCAGTTGGACACCCAAGCGTATTTGTTCTGACGAAAGGCCGCTGAACCCTAATGGAATATAAGGAACGGAGGGAGGGTCTTTTGAAAAATAAAGGGCGGTTGGATAAACTTTTACCCAAGCCTGTTTGGCTTTTTCGATCAATTCCGCTTCGCTGGAGGAAGAGGCATACTGGACTAAAACATGCCGGATCGACGGTAAAAAGGCTTTGGAAATGTGCTGATATAAATGACGCGCTTCCTACATAAAGTACTCGAATTTGACATGTGAAAATAATGAAAACTGTATCTTTTTAACATGTGACATTTTTCCTATACTATAAACAGAAAGTTTTTTATCAATCAAGTGGGAGGAAGACAAATGAAAATAATAAGAGCTGAGCTGAAGGATCTGCCTGTACTTTCTCCATTATTTGATGCTTACCGCGTGTTTTACGAGCAGCCAAGTGATGAAAAAGGAGCAGCTGTTTTTTTAAAGGAGAGACTGGAGAGGGAAGAGTCGATTGTTTTTATTGGATACGAAAAAGAAAAGGCAGCTGGATTTGTTCAGCTGTATCCAACGTTTACATCAGTCGGCATGCAGCGGGCATACATCTTGAATGATTTATTTGTTCATCCCGATTGCCGGCAAGAAGGAATCGGTAAAGCACTGATGCACACCGCTTTTCAATTTTGCGAGGGCGAAGGAGCCAAATTTGTCACCCTTCAGACAGCAAGAGATAACATAACTGCGCAGACGCTGTATGAAAAAGTCGGCATGCAAAGAGACACCAAATTTTACTCTTATTTAAAATCGTTAACTTAAAAAAATGCTTAGGAAAAGCAGGACTGAAGCCGCTCTATTGTCAGGTTTTTTCGCCTGCGCTATGATGAGATAACAGATATCTATTTTAGAAGGTTAGGAGAATGGGGATGTATGCTTACAAAGACCAGCCGGATGGCGTGTTTCCTTCGGTCTGCTCACTTGACTGTCCGGACCAGTGCGGCCTACTGGTCCACAAAAAGAATGGCAGAATCGTAAAGGTAGAAGGTGACCCAAACCATCCTGTTACAAAAGGCAGTATTTGCAACAAGGTTCGCAACATAAAAGAACGGCTTTATGACGAAAAACGGCTGTCATACCCAATGAAGCGTGTCGGGAAAAAAGGAGAAAGCCGGTTTGAACGAATTACGTGGGAAGAAGCGCTTGAGACGATTACGTCCCGTTGGAAAGAGCTTATCGAAACGGATGGGTCCGAAAGCATTCTCCCATACAGCTATTATGGCAACATGGGCGTACTCAATTCCGAAAGTATGGACCGCCGCTTTTTCTACAGGCTCGGTGCGACACAGCTAGACCGGAAAATCTGCCAGTCAGCCGGTGAAGCGGGTTACCGATACACAATGGGAGACAGCAAAGGAACAAATCCCGAGGATACCGTTCATGCCAAGCTGATCATTTTCTGGGGTGTCAATGCCGTCAGCACCAATATGCACCAGGTTGTACTCGCGCAAAAAGCACGAAAAAAGGGTGCCAAAATTGTGGTGATTGATGTACACCAAAACCAGACTGGAAAGATGGCGGACTGGTTTATCCCCATTAAGCCAGGTACTGATGCAGCGCTCGCGCTTGGCATGATGCATATTTTATTTGCTGAACATTTAGTGGATGAAGACTTTTTAAGAGAATACACAGTGGGCTTTGAAGAGCTGCGGGAGCATGTGGTTCAGTATGATCCGGAAACGGTCACGCAGATTACAGGCGTTTCAGTTGATGATCTTTATACGCTTGCCCGTTTATACGGGACAACCTCACCTTCTTTTATTCGCATTGGAAATGGCCTGCAGCACCATGACAACGGCGGCATGTGCATCCGCACGATTTCCTGCCTGCCTGCTTTAACCGGACAGTGGCTGAAGCGGGGCGGTGGAGCCATTAAAGGAAACGCGGGGTACCTGGCTTTTAATTCCGATGCACTGCAGCGTCCGGATTTTCTCCAAAACAAACACACACGCCGTATTAACATGAACCAGATCGGCCGGGCTTTGACGGAGCTTAAACAGCCGGTTAAATCCATGTTTGTATACAGCACAAATCCAGCGGTTGTGGCTCCGGAAGGAAACAAGGTGAGAAAAGGGCTGGAGCGTGAAGATTTGTTTCTTGTCGTCCATGATCTGTTTTTAACTGAAACAGCCAAGTATGCGGATATTGTCCTGCCGGCTTCATCTTCGTATGAAAACACCGACTTTTTTACATCGTACTGGCATCATTTTGTTCAAATTCAGCAGCCGGTCATTGGGCCATACGGGGAGTCTAAATCAAATGTTGAAGTGTTCCGCCTGCTGGCTGAAAAAATGGGATTTGAAGAGCCGGAGTTCCGGGAAACAGACGAAGAAATGATTGACCGTGCGCTTGATTATCCGGAGAATCCATTTATGAAACACATCAATTATACGTCGCTGACGGAAAAGCAGTTTATAAGAGCGGATGTGCAGCCGATTATTCCCGGAAAGCTGCTGACACCAAGCGGGAAAATCGAATTATACTCTGAAAAAATGAAGCAGGACGGTTTTCCGCCACTGCCGACTTATGTACCTATTAAGCAGGATGAGAAGCTTCCCTATGTATTCGTTCCGGCGCCGAATCATAACTTTTTAAATTCGACGTTTTCCAATAATGAAAAGCATATTCAGCTTGAAAAAGAAGCCCGGTTATATATGAATGTGGAAGATGCCAAAGCGTCCGGGATTGAAGACGGAGACCAAGTACGCGTTTGGAATTCGCGCGGAGAATGCCGCCTTACTGTAGTGGTCGGCAGCCAGGTGCTGCCGGGTGTGGTCGTATCCCAGGGGCTGTGGGCGGATGAACCGGGAACCAAACAGCTCGTCAACTCCCTGACACCAGACCGCTTATCGGACATGGGCGGGGGAGCAGTCTTTTTTTCGGGCCGTGTGAATGTAGCAAAAGGTTGAATCAATAATAGAAGTGGAAGGCAAGAGGGTGAACGTCTTCCAAATAGTAGTTTATATAAAGAAAAAATGTCAAATCCCGTATAAGTGTTAGTGTTGCTTTGAAAAAACTGAAAGACCCTTGGTCTTTCAGTTTTTTATTTGATAGAAAAACCTTATTTGAATTTTTATATGAATGTAAAAATAATGAAGATGGAGCATAAAAAAAAGCCGCGGGGGACACCGCGGTGTAAGAAACTAGGGTAAGTGGTCAATGTAAGACCATGTCTTAGATTATTTACCCGCTGCGGTAGAATATAAACCATTTTCTCAGCGGGAAAGTGTAAAAGTTACACGAAAGCAGCATCATAAGCTTAACGAGAGCGTTCTTTCTAGTCTATTGAGAATTCCAGGGGAATTTCTAAAATGTCGCTCCCGCTTATTCGAATCAGTAGCCGTATCCGCCTTTAAATGTAGCGCCAATGATAATTAAAAGAATGAACAGCACTACAATCAGCGCAAAGCCGCCGTTGTAACCATAGCCACCACCGTAATAACCACTCATACCATTTCACCTCCTTTACAGAAAGGTAGTGAAGCAGTTCTATAAATCAATGTTTGTAATCGATTTATATTATTAGGATATGAGTAAAGAAGCATATTGGATTAAACATTTGTCTCCATTGTTAAACTTTTTTGCAAAGTAGAATAGTAGATTGCTTCATCTCATCGATGAAATTGGGAAGGGCGTATAAATCCAACTCTGTGTGAGTACGAATAACTTTTGTATAAAAGCCCCATTCATATGGGACGGGACTGATCCCCGTTTTTGAGACAGGGATCAAAACACCTTTAAGCAGCCAGCTGCCGGTACGCAACCGGTGGCTGGTTGTTTAGTTTCGCTTGAATACGGATATGGTTATAATAGTGAATATAGTTTTCGACAGTTTGCTCTACGATGGCCGTCGTAGTGCTGTCTAACTTGTCGAGATAGAACGTTTCAGACTTTAGCGAGGAATGAAACGATTCGATGGAGGCATTATCAGCGGGTGTCCCTTTTCGGGACATGCTCATGATAATGCCTTTTTCTTTGACTGCCTGTTGATAAGCGTGAGATGTGTAAACAGATCCCTGGTCGCTGTGCAGGATGCACCCTTCTGGCAGGGAAGAAAGCTGCGACAGGGTGTCGAGCACAAAATTTGTGTCCTGGCAGTCTCCAATAGAATAGGCAATAATCTCACCGTTAAATAAATCCTGGATACTTGAAAGATACAGCTGTTTCTGGCCAAAAGGCAAGTATGTAATATCTGTGACGAGCTTTTGAAGGGGCTGATCTGCCTGGAAATCACCTTTCAATAGATTATCGGTAATATGACAAGGCTGTCCTGTCTGCCTGCGTTTCTTCACTTTCACCCGGCACTGCCAGCCATACTTCTGCATCATACGCTGTACCGCTTTATGGTTAATCAACATCTCCCGTTTTAATAAGGCTGTGATTTTACGATAGCCATATCGAAACTTATGGTTCCGGCACAACGTGCCGATTTTTCGTTCAATGGCCTGCTTGGATGTTTCTTCCCGGCTCTGTCTTCTCCAGCGATAGTAAGTGGATCTAGCAATACCAAGATGCCGGCATATTTCCCTGACGGGCAAGCTGTTTTTGAGTTCTTCCACTAATTCTACGGCTGTTTCCGGTACCACTTCCTCTCCAATTCTTCGTACTTTTTTAAGACTTCAATCTGCTGTTTCAGATACCGGTTTTCTGCTTTCAGTTTCTCTGTTTCGTTTTCCTCCTCAGGTCCTTTTCCGAAGGAATATTGTTTGCCCACTGGCTGATCAAACCGATGAAGTTCGCCTGCTTTGTACCATTTCATCCATGTTTTAAGCTGTGTCTTATTTCGGATATTTAATTCCTTCAAGACTTCTTTAACCGGCACTCCAGCTAATCTCATTTTTACAGCTTTCATTTTTACTTCCGCTGGATAACTGACTCTTGTACCCATAGAAAAAAACACCTCCAAGTTGTTTTCAGGTATTCCATACCCGTTTTCAACTTAAAGGTGTTTTTATTTGTCTCACTCTATGGGGTCAGTCCCCTATAAATATGGAGCTTTTTTATTTAGGCCTATAACTTAAAAGGAGAATGGCTTTACATTCTGGACTCTTCCTTTTATGGACTTGGAACCTTCTCCTCCGAGGCAAACGTGGATAGATTCAGAAAGGAATTCTATATAGAGCTTGACGAGGCTGGAAGTTACTTGTACTAAGTAGTGGCAATATAGCTTAATTTTGTTGAAAATTACTTTGTTTTCACTGAATTTTCACTTTTCATAACTATAATCAATTCATCACGCAATAGAAAGGGGAGATAAACAAGTGAATGAAAAAATAAAGCAAGTGCTTTTCTGGGGAACTGTAAGCGTTTCAGGGCTTACTGGAATCAACTATTTTCTAAATCTCTTCGAAAGGTCTGAAGGTCATGAGCGATATGGATATGCCCATCAAATGGGGAGAGTCCATGGAGGAGGACCAGCATTCCATGCAGACATGCGTGGGCCGCACCACGGCGGTGACTTTTCCTGGCTTGGAATGATGCTCTTCCTTACTGCAGCTGGGACTGCTGCGATATTCGCCTATAGGTGGTATAAGAAAAAGAGCAAAGCTGATGCGTTTCAGCAATTTGTCACGAATGCCCCTGCTTCAAAAATAAGCCCTCCGATAAACCAAAGTAATGCGGACATTTTAGACAACTGGGAGAAAGAACAAAAACCTGAGAAGGAGAATGAGTAATATGGGGATTTTTAAACGATTAAAAACGATGAGCACTGCTGGAATAAACGGCGTACTCGATAGCCTGGAAAATCCGATTGCGATGTTAAACGAGTATACGAGGGAAATGGAAGGGGAGCTCAAAAAAGGGGAACAGGCATTAGCCCAGCAGATTTACCTCGAAAACAAACAAAAAGCATTAATTAATGAAACAGAAAGCCTGGTTGCAAAAAGGGACAGGCAGGCAAGGCTGGCTGTGGAACAAGGAGAGGACTTTATCGCAAAATTGGCTTTGCAGGAAAAATTGATTCACCAGCAGCAGCTCACTCTGTATACTGAGCAGTTGAATATTCTTCAGGGCCAAACCGAGACACTGTATGAAGAATTGAATGAACTAAAAAAAACCTATCATGAATTTCAACAAAAAAGATTAATGCTCATTTCGAGAGCCAATATAGCTCAGTCGATCAAACAGATTCAAAAAACGAATGTGACATTCCATTCTGAAACGATCGCTAATGGGATGTCACGCGTAGAGGACCGTATCTTAATGATGGAAGCTGAAGCACAAGCGAGTAGACAGTTTACAGGAAATTTAAGCACCCCTATCAAAGGATATATTGATCCAAGTTTAGAATATGAATTGGAACAGGTACTGCAAGTAGTGAAAAAAGAGGTCAAGTCAATAGAAGCTGCCCAGTAATCTTTTTAGATATAAAATCCTTATTTCAGGGCTTCTTTATATCTTTTTTATTGTTTTCACTGTGGCTGTCAATAGAGACAGCTTTTTATCTTGGATATTTGAATCTAACATCAAATGTTAAAATGGATTCTCCAGCTATAAATAAAAGAAGCCGTATCAGTTGTCATGCTGATACGGCTTTTCACTTTATAAATATATTGTTCTTTTGAGATTAAAAATAAGCTATTTCATAAAAAGAGAGGTAGTTGAGATTTAAATTTTACTGATCTTATTTTTCACGTTTTTTGAATAAATTTCCGCTTTTGTAGAAAAGATAGGAGTTACGGGGAACGACGTCTTTGTTTTACGAGAAAACAACAAAGCGAAAATCCCTGGCATCTATTTACAGTGGGACACCTAGCACACTGTGTAAAAAAGGAGGTGCCTCTTATGAAATACGTACTTATGTTACTGCTTGCGCCGGTTTTTATGGTACTAATAGGCGTTAGTGCTGGGTTAAGTTTATCCGCTATATGGGAAGAAGGGTCTGATTCCAGCCTATTTGGAAAAATAGAATCCCTTGTCGCTTCTGAAAGTACAGGTGGGGAGGAATCCGGTTTTTTGAGGGAACAGGCCATCAGCAAAGAAACCCTTCACTCGTTTTCTATGACGGACTGGGACAACTTTACCCCTCAAGAGAAAATGCGTTTTGTTCAAACTGCGCTGCCTGCTTATGAATTAACCGGCCAGACTGTTTTAGACAAACCGGAAGGGTTTATCGGCATGATGGACGCGCGCTATGAAGGCTACCTGACCAACAAAGTCGGTCCTGAGGACCATACTGACCTTTCTGAACTCTCGCTTTTTCATGAAATGGAATTAGCGGGACAGCAAGACGGCCGGCTTGAGCAGGGAGACGACCATTAAGCCAAGAATATGCATGCAGGCATCAAGAAAGACCTTGCAAAGATACTTTTATCAAAAGTACCATAAGGTCTTTTTTGCTTTTAAAATTTCCATTGAAGTTTAAAATAATCCCCATCATTTGAATCTCCCAGAGAGCAAGGCGTTTTTCTACAAAAGAATACTCCAGATTAAATAGCTCTGCAGCTTTATTGATGGCCGGCCGTTTATCGAAAGGCAGATCCAATTTTTCAAGCATAAAAGTAGGCATGCAGAAGTGAAGGGCAAATGTTTTAGCTTGCCACTCTTGCAGCTGCACAAAAGGGAAAGCAGCACTGTTTGATTACCTGAGTGTTTTAATAGATGACAAACCTCATGGGCAAGCTCCTGCCATTGTTCTGCTTTGGATAAGTTTTCATTAAGCCTGATCATCATGATACTATCGATCTCTGCAAACTTGCTTTTCTTATGACTATATTCCACCTCTATATCAAGCCCCCTGGCAATTAACTCGATGTTTAGCTGCTCAGGGGAAGTAATCGAAATTTTTATGTATAAATTCTCAATAAAGTCTTCAAAGCGGGATTTCATATGGGTCATAAGGTAGGACTATTTTCCAATTTACAGTTGTCATACCAATGAGAAAAGAGATAAGTGTGGAAACTACTAGATAAAGAAAAGACCTGCTCCGATGAAGGGGCAGGCCAGACTTACTATTTAAGCATGTACTAATTCCTTTTCCATTTGAACGGATTGTCTATAGTACACAGAAGACAAAGTGACATAGATTTTAAATTTAATAATATTTAGCATACAAAAACATTTTATAGACATTATTCTCATTCTCTTACAAAATAATGGATCTTTCTATCATTTTCGATTGATAAAACATGACAGAAAAATTCATGTCATTTATTTTTTGTTAAACATAAAGAGAATTAGCTATAAATTTGATTTGGATATATGTAAAATTTCTTTGAATTTTAGGAGGGTAATGTATGGGGGTTAATGGAACGGGATTACTTATAAGGAATTCGCAGAAAACATTAGTGTGCACCCCAGAGTCTTTGGCTATCTTTAAAATTAATCGAGATGAACTATATCACAAGTGAATGGAAAGTAAAAATCATGATTGTGAAAACCTATTGAAGTTTTTGCTGCTCCCTTCAATAACCTATCCCATGCTTTCCCATTAAAGATACTCGTTTGTTTTTTGCACCTTTTCCTTCCATTTTTCATTTAATAATAAGGCATAGTCGTAGATGGATTTTTGTTATTTGCATACAAATTCTATTATTCTATAATTTTATTTTGGGGAGGATTTATATGAAAAAAGGTCCGATTAATTCCTTGGATGGATTTCCCGTGTGGTATAAAGATGAGAATGGATTAAGGCTCCAATTGAACACAAATCCAAATGACTCGCTTTCTGGTCTTACGCCTGCTGATCTGCCTGAGCCTGCTCAGCCTGTTTCTTTTCCAGATAATTATCCAGGTGAAGCATTTTATTTTTTAGCCGAAGCGGAAATGGAAACAGGCACGGGGGAAAGGGCAAGGCTCGTTTTAGCATTAGAGGCAGCATTTGCTAATGAAATACCTAAAGCAGGGGAACAAATTGTATTCGGACGTGTGCGAATTCGTGTATCAGGATTACAGCCTAATGAGGAATATACAGTAACACACCCATATGGAGTGGATACTTTCATTGCTGAGCCAGATGGAGAAGGATTCGGCGAAATCAATTTTACGGAAGATATAGGTGGATTCAATGGCGGGAATTTTGAACTTGCGCTAACTAGTCGTGTCCATCCGTTTTTACAATGGGATCCTAGTGTATTGCCGCTAGCTCCAAAAGGGTATATTGGTGACCCAAACGTGCCTCATCCTGTTATTGGGAGTCCGTTTGTTGATCGCTTTGGTAAGCCTCAAAATATATTTAGAATTGAAGGACCTGGAATTGGCATTGGATCACCGGATCGCTCAATTACACCAGGAATTAATCCGAATAACTGTATTGAAACAAGAGACTTTGCCTTATTAGGAAAACTCTCTACTATTTCTGGTGTTGACGTGGTAAGAACATCCTACACACAAAGTGAAAGCTCTGGTGGCTTATTAGACGTGTTTGCTATATCGGATGTTACGCCGCAAGAAATTGAAGTAACTGGCAGGGGGATTAATCCTAAAAGGCTGAAAGGTGAAAACGGTCTTTACTTTGCTCGTGTTTCTTATATAGGTAAAAAACCGCCTAGTAGGGTTACAGTAACAAATGTTAGTGATAATAATCCTGCAAGCATCAAAGAATCAGTCCCAGTCGACTTTATATCAGCTTCCGCAAATTATAATAACGACACTCAAATTCTTACAATTCAAGCAGCCTCAAGTGATTCTATTAACCCAATCATTTTAACGGTAGCAGACTTAGGACAAGGCGAATTACCTATTCCAGATGGGGGCGTGTTGACACTAAATCTTATTAGTGTTCCAGCGAGTGTTACGGTTTTATCGACTGCTGGAGGAAAAATGATTGTTCCTGTGATTGTAACAGGAGTTCGTCCTTAATAATTTCTTCATGTTTATTCTCCATTTGTAAACAGGTACTTTTAACATAATATAAAAAAAGTACCAGTGTATACGCAAAAATAATACACGCCGCAGCGTGTTATTTTTTGTATAATCCTCTTTTTTGATGAACTCCCATAAATCACGTAGCTCTTCAACTTGTTCTTCTAGAGAATCAGCCATTTTCATAAAAAACAGATTGAGTGCTGAATTACTGAAGAATTCATCATTTCTTTCTCATCATTATTTTCTTTTTTAGATGTGTCAGTTCTTCCGAGAAGGTAGTCAGTTGATACATCGTAGTAATCAGCTAATTTCTGTAATGTTTCATAATCCGGCTGACGAAAGATGCGTTCATAATTAGAAATATTTTGATTAGGTACATTTAGACGTGAAGCCAATTCTTTTTGAGTAAGTCTGGCTTTTTCTCTTAACGATCTTAGTCTTTCGCCAGGCATCGAGAGAAACAACCCACGTGAAGCGCATGTTGACCTGGACGGGGAAGAGATTCCGGTTGATGAAATGCTCGATACGAACGGACATGCGGCTGACCATCCACGTGATACTTCTTTACCTGCAGGTGAGCGGGTGAACTGCCATTGTGTGCTTTCTCCAGTAGTGATACTTAGATTAAGCAAGAAAGAGAAAGAGGAATTGAGGCACCGATCTCTAGAAGGAGATGAAAAATAGATACTTTACCTTCGTTAGGTTAAACTAATCATTGGGTTAACAGACAATTTCCGACAAACTGTAGGAGGAATGAAGGTGTACAGAAATAAAGAGCTAGGCGAGTTTTTAATAGAAAGAGCATGGGAAGTGACTGAGGAATGGTATAAATCCTTAGATAAAAGTGAATCGTTTGGAGTTTATACCAGTACTAATACTGAAGATGTTAAATTATTAAAAACACAAAACTATGAATTTCATCGTCGTTTTTTCCAAATGTTTATTGAGGAAGAAGCCAAGTTCAAAGAGGGGCTTGAGGAGTGGCTGACTTATTTAGCAAATGATGCGCAGCATTTAGCAACGCCCGTTCATTTTATAGCAAGAGAGTTTTTTAGCGTGCGAAATCAGTACTTAAAGTTAATAAAAGAGTTTGTTTCTTTAAATAAAGGAAAGTATTCAGAAGAAATGATCGAATTATGGTATCAAAAAATCTTAGACACCATGGATGATGTGGTAACCTGGTTTATGGAAGAGCATCACAAAGCTTCAACGATGAGGTTGAAAGGTCAACAAGAAATGATTAATGAATTAAGCTCACCAGTCATTAGTCTTAATAACAATATGGGATTACTACCGCTAGTGGGTGATATTGACACAGCACGAGCAAAGTTAATACTCGAAAACACCTTGGAACAATGTTCTGAAAGAAGATTAAACCACCTCCTTATCGATCTATCCGGTGTAGTGATGATTGATACAATGGTAGCCCATCAGATCTTTCAATTAATCGATGCGTTGAGTCTAATTGGAGTAAAAACGACTTTATCAGGAATTCGGCCAGAAATAGCACAGACTGCTGTTCAGCTGGGGCTTAGCTTTGATAAAGTATCAATTACATCTACGCTTTCCAATGCTATAAGTGCTTCTGCCATAAAGAGTCAACAGCTTTTATAATCTAGCTGATAAATGTACCTTAATTGAAGAAAATGTTTAGTGAAGACCGATCAAGTCGGTCTTTTTCTTTTGGCCTAAAGTAATCAGGCTTAATGAACTTGAACCTGGAAAGGAGAGAATAAATGTACTGTATACATGAGAAATACAGGAGTCTTCAAAGTTCACTGAAAGGAGATGGAGAATAGTGGCTAGAGAACGAATAAATGCAACGATTACACATGTATCCTATGTAGATAAAGCCGCTCATGGATTTATGAAGGATGCCCCCAATATTGATAAGCAGTACGATTTCAATGATGGTGTCGGTGAAGTAGTGAAGTCGTACATCGTACCTGCAGACTTCACACTCGGGGAGCAGACGATTTGCTGCATTTCTTCGAGCGCCTGCTCATCCAGATAAAGAGGGGATGCTACTTTTTCTTCTTTTCGTTTCAGTTCAGCATACATTTAGATATTAAGGGGGGAGGTAGAGTAAATTTGTCTTTTGTTCTCTCGAAGGAAATAGGTAACTATTTGTACTTTAATGGTGTTTATAATGGTAAGAAGTACGAAATTATATATAAACGCTATGGAATAGGTGCGAAAAAGTATTATATTTATGATCGTTTAAATAACGTATTAGACGAATCAACAAAACTGTACAAAGAGATCAATGAAGAATTTTCAAAGCATTGCCTCGATTTCTACAAGCTGGCGGAAAAACTCCAACATAAAGAGTAAAGATGATCTTTAAAGACATTTTATGAAAATGTAATAAACTAACCCGCCTGCTCATGACGAGTAGACGGGTCTTTTTTATTGCCAGTGTTTTGGCCAGTTTTTGATTACTTGGCTTGGGTTTTTTGGTTTTACATTAACCGTACTATATTTGTTTTTCTTAGGATTGAAGACTAAATCACTAAAATGCCAACTGCCAGTGCTATTGTCGTATCCTGCTATTTGAAATTTGTTTATAGCAATACGCTTCGCGCGTTTAGTATATCCTACATCAATCATTTTTGTTAGTACGCCATCTTTCATGTAGTACCATTGCGCAATTTCTAAATTCGAATGATCTGTTTCGGCAACTGCTAAAATATCTGGCTGCCCTTTGTATTTAGATGGGTAAACATGAACCATCTTGCGAGTGGAATTCAATTCGTAATCTTTAAAATAGAAACGTGACTTTTTGATATAGCTTGTGCCTACTTTGTGGGTGTAAAGAGTGTAGTTTCCTTTGTAGATAAGATCCCCCTCATTGGCTCCTGCCCAGACATAGGGCCACTTATCATAAGATGCATAGCCCTTCTTCTCTCTTACACCAGCAAAATAGACCTTGTATGCTACACCATTTGCATCTTTAAGGGTATAGGTCACCCGGCTTTGACTCGGCTTGATCGGATTTTCTGCTTCTGCTGAATGGTGCGTAATTAAAAATAATACAATAGCCGCAAACATTGTAATGAATAATTTTAACCTTATTACCAATAAAATCCCTCGTTTTCCATTTATTATAATAAGAAGGAGTGAAGAGTGTAAGGGGTTTATATTAATATTTATAAAAACTATTTTTTATTCACGATAAATCAATCAGCAAACCCGATCGTTACATATCTTTTATACAGTCAGAAACGTTATTAAGCTTTAATCGTCCGTTCTCTGACTGCAGGTTTTGCAGCACGCAATAGCTATATACAATAGAAGAAATACGTTTTGGAGATTAGGGGAGTTTTGGAGGAGCTGGGGAATTATCAGCATTCCCATTCGTCATCAAAGGACACAAAAAATCCCTGAAACCTTGTTATTAAAGGAATCAGGGATTTTTTAAATTTACGTATCTTTTTGTGCTTACGTCCTAAGATGGGGATCGGCTTTTTTGCATTTTTAAAGAAAAAAGTTTTATTATATTGATTAGGTGTCATCTTTAATTGACTTTGTGCATAGTCTATATTACATCGTGTAAAACACGCTTTACATCATGTAAAAGCGAACGTACAAGGGGGGGAAGTCATGACTTATCAAGAAAAGAAAAGCATTGTATCGTTGATCAGTGTTATTCTCATTTTCGGATTTTTTTGTTTATATATGTACCCGCAGCATCCCGAGGGAGGGCTTCAGTCGACCGAAACCTTTCGCTATTGGGGGTCCTTCGTCCTTGTTTTAACTTTGGTTTCCATAGTCGCACACATTGTAATCAGCATTATTTTTAACATCATCTTTAGAATAACGACCAGAGAAAAGGAACCAGCATTTGCGGATGAACTGGATAAGTTTATCGAATTGAAAGCACACCGAAACTCTTTTTTTGTATTTATCCTCGGCTTTCTTTTTGCAATGGGATCGCTGGTCATTTATCAGCCGTCACAGGCGATGTTTATGATCCTGATCGCTTCAGGATTTCTTTCCGATGTGACCGGCTCCATTACAAAACTTTATCATTATCGGAAAGGAATTTAATATGGGCAAACATCTTGTCGGCAATCACATTCGAAAATTACGATTCAACCATAATGAAATGACCCAGCAGCAACTGGCTGACAAGGCAGGCGTAACAAGACAGACTATCGTAGCTCTTGAGAAGGGAAATTACTCCCCATCTTTGGAACTGGCTTTTCGTATTGCTCGCGCCTTTAACTTACCGCTGGAAGAAGTATTCTTTTATGGGGACAACTCGAAGCTGTAAGACCGATGATTGTTTCTGCTTTACCATTTGTTAATTTGTGGAAAGAAGGAGATAGAAATGAATTCAAACAAAAAAGCAGCAAAAATTGTCGGTGTCCTGTTTATACTTGCCGCTGTTACGGCGATAATGGGTGTTATTTTATATGATCCTATCCTAAACAGTCCTGATTACCTGATTAAAGGTGCTGAACATGCCGACCAGGTGATAATGGGGGCGTTGATGGAATTAATTCTTGTCGTTTCAGCGGTTGGTACAGCAGCCACCATGTTTCCAATTTTAAGAAGATATAATGAAACGATCGCTCTTTGGCATGTTTGCTTCCGGTTTCTTGAAGCGGTTGTCATTACTGTGGGTGTCATCAGCGTGCTGTCGCTGTTGACCTTAAGCCGGGAATTTGTAGCGGCAGGAGCTCCGGATACCACATCTTTTCAAACTTCGGGCACCATATTAAAAGCAATACATGACTGGACATTCCTGCTTGGCCCCAATTTTATGCTCGGTATCAATACCGTGATGTACAGTTATATCTTTTATAAATCCAAGCTCGTACCGAGATTCATACCCATCCTAGGAATGACGGGGGCAGCCCTTGTTTTCCTTTGTGCCCTGTTAGTTATGTTCGGTGTTATTGAACAAGTTTCGGTTTGGGGTGCTGTTTTGGCACTGCCGGTAGCAGCTAATGAAATGATTTTAACCGTTTGGCTGATCGCTAAAGGATTTAATGAATCTGCAATTGCCGCCATGTCTGCAAAAAAGAATTAGGTGGGTATGCATACATTTAAATAAGACGGATTACTTAAACCAACAGAAAAACCAGGCGCTATTCCTTCTCTATCAAGGAATGGAGCCTGGTCTTTTTTAATGCTAAATATTGAATGCATAGCTCAGAAGAAAGGGGCAGCCTTCAGTGATAAATCTCCTTCCTTATTTGAGTGATATCTCTTACCAGGTGCTGCTTACGTTTTTCTCTAGTAAATAGTCTTAACGGTAAAGAAATGCTGGTTCACGATGATTGCACAGAAGGAGTTGCTCTCAAAATGGACGGATTAATAAAAGGGAAGAGGGGGATTATTGAATTTTCCTCAACCTTTTCCCTTCATGAATCTCTTGAATACCTTCTTCACAAACTCCATATGACCGCCAGGCACAGGTTTCACATATAACCTGAACATCAGAGGGGACCACAAACTTTCGGATACACGACTCAATATCCTTCCAGCTTAACATTTGTCCGATTTTAAGCCCCATTTTCTCCAAAATAGCGGCATCCCTTTCATAAATACTGTTGTCCTGGCAATGGTATACACCTGAATTGGGGTACTTTTCACACAACTGATCAGGGCCGTTTACAAGATGAATGAGCGTATTAGGGTAATCTCTTAACGTTTGGTGCAAACGTGTCATATTTTCGACGTATTCTTCGGAATAGCCCATTCCTCGATAGCCCAGAAGACAAAAAAGGTGATGACCTCGCAATTTGTACATATTTATCCCTCATTTATAGGTTTAGGTTCAATTAAATAGTTAACCGAAATGTATTGCTTGTTAACATATGATATTTAGGATAACATATCACCCCTATGTAATTGGGAATTTTTAATTTATGAACGGGTACTTTATTTTATTGAGGGAATAAGAAAAAGAGAAAATAAATCAATACTATCTTTCTACTAATAAAATATATATAACCGTGTGGCGGAATCTAATCACTTATTCAATCAATAAAGTGCTCTCTGAGAATGATACTAAACTTTGGTTTAAAGGTTATTTCAACGGATGTGATAAAGCGATCTCTATCATAATCCAGGATAAGGAGGATTTTCGCGCAATCCTTTTTATCACAAAGAATCTCTAACTTTCCAACAGTTTTAAAAGAGTGGAATGCAATTAATGTATGATTAGCCCTATTTGTAACTTTTAAATCAAATTCGCTGTAGCTCGGCGCCATCTTTACTACAAAGGACTCCGTCTCATTGTTAAAAGAAAAGGTAGATTGATTATAAAAAAAGGGTATATGTTGATCGAGTTTTATTGGTTCTACACAAAATAATGACAAGAAATCGAGTTCTTCAGGAAAAAAATCCAAACAGCTCACCCCCGTATAAATAATTTGAAGCGAATTTTATCTCATTCATTTACTTCGGTATATGAATTCATTGTTCATAGGCTATTCTTATACAGAAACCTAACAAAGACAAGAAGATAGATGAGCTATAACATGCTTATATAGGGGATAAAAATGAAATCTATAAATGAACAGCTTTTTTCAATTATTAATGGAGAGCCTGTCGGAAATTCGTTTCCTTATGAAAAAGGGTGCGGGGAGGAAATAGAGGATTACATTAAAAAGCTTCTTTTCAAGCTAAATGAGTCAGAACAGTTGGAATGTGACGGAGAATTTGGTCATTACGGAAGTGGATATGCTTCTTTTATTTAATTTTTTTGCTACAAAAAAATGGAAGCAGTGTGATGAGCAAAAGTGAAGTAAAGGAAGCTCCTGTTGTTGTTTGGGAAATGGAAGGAGTCTCTGTATACGTGAGTCGTCTAGTCCCAGTTGCTGTGTTTGGATGGAGTGAACGATCGAAGTTCATTCGAGAAGAAAATAATAGAGTAGAAGAAAGTTACAGCGGTTATAGTTTCTTGGGACCGGAAAATCTTAACGATGTACCAGAAAAGTTTTCATCAGAACTAAGAGAAATTAAGCAATGTTTACACGAAGCAGGGTATATAATTTTAGAAAAAAGTGACGTAGAAGGGCTGCTTCCTTTTGAAGCAGAGATTCCAACCATTTTAACGATGCCTGACTTTGGAGAGCAGTATACGATATTTGATGCTGTGTTTTATTGGAAAGATTAAAATGCAGGAGTTAGCGGCACTTCCCTTCATCAAGTGGCATAATAAAAAATCCTTTGGCTTTCTTCCGTTAAAAGAGAAAAAGCCAGAGGGTTTTTTGTTTTTTAAAATTCTGAGTTGATTGTGCCTTGGTGTTATTATACTAGCGAAGCAGGAAAGGTACTTTATCAGCGTCTTACGGACAAAGAGGTTTTGGCATTTTTCAAATCTTCAGCAAGCAGCTTCTCTAAATCATACGCCGGGTAATAGCTTCTCTGCAGCATAAAATCGAACGTCTTGGCGTGCAATTCGATCGCTTTTTGTAATTGTTTTTGAAAGATGACACGCAGAGCTGGAGTGGCAGTTTCCGTAATGGCGACCGCATAATTACGCACAGCATTTTTTGCAAATATAAGCAGTTTTCTTCCATAGAAGGCGGTCAAGTTTACCCCCATCGGCTTGGGACTGAACGTTTCAAGGCTGTCTTTGAGCAACATCGGAATTGGTGCTTTTTCATAAAAAGGAAGCAGCTCAAGCGTATTTTGCTCAAGGTTCCGGATCGCCTCCATATACAGACCTCGCAGCGTCGGGTCCTGTACATTCGCAAGCTGCAATTTGAATTCAGTCAGATAATGGGCTGTCGTGGCTGCTATTTCATGCAGTTCAAGCGTCTCATGCCAGGCCAAGTGCTGGTGTACTCTTGATTTGTCGGCCAATAGGGACCCCTCCATTCTGTTCATGACATAAGTATATGCTCTGTTTTTTGAATGGAATGTTGTCCCATATAGGTATTTTCCCTAAGAAATTTTCTCTGGAGTAAATGGAATATGAGTGGAGAAGTATGAGAATCAGGAAAATGCAGATAAGGGCACTTTCATCACCGGGTTGAGATGGCAGTTACTGGGCATACTAATAAAAACTTTTTTAGATGGTGATGACATGAAAAAGAAAGTCATTTTGTTTTTAAGCATAACGTTTGTTGTCGTAATGGCAGCTGTGTTTATTCGAGACATTTCAAATGGAAATTCTTCTACCTGGCCGGATGCAATTGGCAGGGTTTTGTTCAGCTTACTGCCCGTTTTACTTTTGTTTTTAAAAAAGATCCCTTTCAACCTGCCTTTGATTATCAGCTACTATCTTTTTATATTTTGTACATTTTTTCTGGGGGCCATCTTGAAATTTTATGACCGCTTTCGCTGGTGGGATACAATGCTTCATTTCTTTGGGAGTGTTTTTGCGGGTTTTGTGGGAATAGCTATTTATAAACTTCTTTTGCCAAACAGTGTAGAAAAAGGAATTTCGCGATGGATGATTTTTTTGTTTGTTTTAACATTCGCAGTGACGATCAGTGCTCTGTGGGAAAGTGCTGAATTTCTCGGGGCCGTTATGGGTTTCATGGAAGAAGACGATAATAAAGATACAATGACCGATATGCTGACGGGTCTAGCGGGAGCGATTGTTGTAGCCTGTTATGCTGCGCTTCGAAAAAGAGCTGTCTGAATGGAACTGCCGCCACCCACTTAACGGTTCAAGTGGGTGGTAGTTCGATGGAAACGATAAAGCATACGACTGCGATTACTTATTCTATAGTGAGCCCTTTTAATTCTTTTCCAAGAGTTAGGGGATATAGACAAAAAAACAGCCAGAGGGGGCTCTGGCTGCATGGTGGTAACAGGGATATAAACTCAAGAGAATAGGACTGCCTTACACAAAACAGTATGGCCTCGTTCCAGCCATTTTATGCAAACAAAATAAAAAAAGCTAAAAGTAAGTATTTAGCTTTGAAAATATTATGCTCGCTGCGATTTCTACAGGCTCGACGAGAAAAAATTTGGTCGGTCATTCTCCACAAGGAAACTGGAGTTGGATATAATGGGAATAATAGGAGTATGTGCATTGAGAATATAAAGAAGTACTTTCTTTAAAGGAGTCAGTAGATTAGACGAGTACCAAATATGCTAAACATCCGGAGAAAAGGAGGGGGCAAATGAATCATTCACTCAAAGAATTAACAGGGAATCACATTCGTATTATTCCAATGGAAAGAGGGCATATAAGAGGGCTATGGGAAGCGGGGGGCCATCAAGATATCTGGACGCATCTGCCCCAGCACATTAAAACGCTTCAAGAGATGTCTCAATTTGTAGAAGACGCATTAACAGCAAAAGAAACAGGTGCTGAATATCCATTTGTTGTGATTGAGCGGAAAACAGGAAAGATCATTGGTACAACACGCTTTTTGGCGATTTCACAAGCTCATAAAAGTCTGGAGATTGGCTGGACATGGTTTCGTCCATCTGTATGGGGCACACCTGTAAACAAAGAGTGCAAGCATTTGCTACTCCGTTATTGCTTTCATGAGTTAGGTATGATCCGTGTCCAATTTAAAACAGATGATCGAAATATCAGGTCCCAAAAAGCGATTGAGCGGCTTGGTGCAGTAAAAGAAGGTACACTTCGCAACCATATGATTCGAAGAGATGGGTCGTATCGTCATTCAGTGTTTTACAGTATTATTGCAAGCGAATGGCCGGCTGCTGAAAGAGAGTTTTTCGGATCACTAAAAGTATGAGCAAGCAAGAAACATACATATTGAATGAACAATAAGAGAAAGTACCGGCTTTCCGGCAGAGGGCCTAGTAGTAAATGGGCTCAAATGAAAGAATATATCAAATGCTAAATTTATTGAAAATCTATTTGCTCTAAAAAAGCTTGTTTTGACCTATATCCGGTTGAAGCAGGCTTTTTATCCTTATATGTATAATACGCGAAATGGGGGACAAGAAATGGAAAAAGCGATGGTAGAAGAAGTAAGCAGTATGGAAGGCGTGATCGCCCAGCTGTCTGTGCTTTTAAAAGAAGTAGTAGATAACGGAGCGTCCATCGGTTTTCTGCCACCGATTCAAATGAAAGAAGCAAAAGCGTACTGGCAGACGGTATTAACGCCTCATACGGTGCTTTTGATTGCAAAGATAGATGACGGGCTTGCCGGGACTGTACAATTGCAGCTTATCACAAAGCCTAATGGTGATCATCGAGCCGAAGTGGCTAAGCTCATGGTTCATCCCGACTTCAGACAGAATGGCATCGGGCGTCTTCTCATGCAAAAAGCAGAGGAGAGGGCATCGCAAGAAAATCGATCTCTTTTAGTGCTGGATACAAGAGAAGGCGACCCGTCCAATAAGCTGTATCAATCGTTAGGCTATGTGGAAGCAGGGAAGATTCCCCGCTATGCTAAGTCGGCAGGGGGCAGCTTTGATACAACCGTTATATATTTCAAATTTATTTAAATAGTAAGTGATGTTTAAAAGCTGCTTTTGCTAAGCAGCTTTTTTATGGCCAAAGATTGTTCAGTTAATGCTTGCATGATTAAAATGTAAGGTTGACTTTACATTTCGTCTGGAATATACTAGTAAATGTAAGTTGTACATTACATTTTAAGGTGGAAGCAACGAATGAAACAAGGAGTCCATAACCACGTAAAAGAACAAAGAAAGCATCGTGGGTTCACCCAAGACCAGCTGGCAGAAAAAATTGGTGTGACAAGACAAACGATAATTGCGATTGAAAAACAGCGCTATGAACCTTTAATTGGTACAGCCATTAAACTGGCGGCAGTGCTTAAATGTCCTGTTGAAAAACTATTTTGGATTGAGGGAGATAATTAAGATGAATGTTACGTACAGAGCCTATTTTTTGATGCAAGCGTTACTTCCAGTTGTTTTGTTTATATTCTATTGGAAAGGAGCCGGTTCAGGTTCAGATCTGACACTGGCTGCAGCCGTTTTAGCAGCAATCCGTCTCGTTTCACTTGGCTTTAGGTATCAAAAAGAAAAACTGTGGAACAAAATCAACCGGCAGCATGACCAGCGTACACGCTCCAATGCCCATTTTGCAGGGTATATGTCGTTCTGGTGCACGCTCGTATGTTTAGTGGCAGGAACGTTTTTAATAAAAAACGCCTATATAGATGTTCAGTACACTCAATTCATTGCTTATACGGTTTTGTTTGGTTTCGTACTGATGCTGGTCATCAAAGATTATAGAAATTTCAGCCAGTAACGTCTCTTTACAAGGTGCAGCGAAGGTGTGTAGTGAACCGAAAACAATGTTCTATTCTTTTTCAAGGCAGCCCATCTACAGGCTGCCTTTTTTGCCGCCTTTATATGAAATTAAAATGCTGGTGGTTAATTATGGATATTTGTGATAGGGTAAAAAAAGGATTTTGTATAAGGGGAGGCGAAGGTGTGGGTTTCTTTGTCATAATTATTCTTCTCGTTTTTTTATATGATTTCACAAAGCTCCGACAGCAAAATCAAACACTGATTGATCAAAATGAAAAAATCATTTCTCTTCTTGAAGAGTTAAAAAACAAGTCGTAAGGAGGCGTCAAAATGAATGTGGCTTTTTATGCACCGATCATTTTCACGCTTTTGATTGTTGCTTTAGTGATAACAGTCGTTTTTAAAATGATTTGGAAAAAAGAACTCCCGAGCCATACATATACTCCCTTTGATTATATTGCCGGACAGACGATAGAAGAGTTTCATGATGAAAAAGAAGAGCGTTCAAGGGAAGATGAACCACAAGGAAATGGATAAATGGATGAGAAAAGTAGAAGTGTGTTCATATCAGAAGGAATGGCGTTGTTAATTAAAATAGAAGCTGAAAGCTCTCCGCCATTTCTGAGGACGAGTTAGTTGAGGATTTCTCGTATTGGCAGCACAGCGGTTCTTGGTCTGGAAGCAAAGCCATTATCGACATGATGCCGGTAGTGAAAGATATAAGCAAAGTGGATACCTTCAATGAAGCGATGGCTGAAGCAGGATATGAATCGAAGGGGAAAAATGGAATTACAGGACGCCGTTTTTTTCGGAAAGGAGACAGCTTGCGGACGTATCATATTCACGTGTATCAGTTATGAAGCAAAGATATTGTAAATATAGCAGACTATATTACTTGAAAAGATCATTTTGTTCAAGAAATCGAAAAACAGGCATTAAATGGGTATAGGGCAACTTTATTGAAAAATCGTTAAACGACCATCTGGATATTTAATTAAAACAAGCTGCGTGAACAATATAGGTGTTCACGCAGCTTGTTTTTTCATTCGTTTTTCTTTTTTAGGAGAGTAGCTGATACCGACGAAAACGAGGATGATGCCGAGAATTTGATAAAGATCTGGCCGGTAATGGAGAACCGATACATCCAGCAAAATCGCCACAATAGGGTCAATAAAAACAAGCAGTGCGATCGTTTGAGCCGATAATTGGCGCAGGCTGCGGAAAAACAAATAAAAGACGAAGCCTGTATGGATAAATCCGGTAATCAGAATATAGATCCAATTTTCTAACGTAAGCGCGGTAAAGTTCACCCAATCGACGAATGGAGCGAGCAATAAAATGCCAAGACTCGTTTGAATAACGGTAGTGGACAACGGATTAAGGGCTTGAATTCCCTTTCCAGTCAAAGAGGTCAGCGCGTAGAAAAGAGCAGCCAGGAAAGCCCACATTACACCAGTTGATAAAAACGCAGTGAAGCTTGTATGCTGGTGAATTCCTCCGACAAGCAGAGTGCCGAAAAAGCACACAAAGAAAAACACTACTCCTAAAATGGTCACTTTTTCTTTAAAAAGAAAAGAACCGATCACAAGTACAATCACGGGAGCAAGATGATAAATAGACACCGCTACTGTAATCGGCATGACTTCAATAGAACGAAAGAAGAACACCCAGTTGGTAACTAGAAAAACCCCGCACAGCAGGGCAAGCCCGTACTCCCGGCGCGGTACTTTAGAAGTGGGGGATTCAGTGTTTTTTACGAGCTGGAAGATTAAAATTGCTCCTAATAATACAGTGGCGCAAAGGCAGCGCACAAAAACCAGTTCAATCGATGGAAGGGCCGTTTTCTCCGAAAAAAGGCCGATTGAACCGAAGATTGCCATTGAGATGGCAAACATAAGTATAGCCTGCATAATGTGTCCCTCCTCAAAGTTTAGTATAACGTAACCACTTTATCTATGCAGATGAAAATAAGAAACACTCTCCTTGTTAACAGGTAGATTAGCCGAAAGAGCTTTTCAATAAAAATTCCTGCAGATAAAGGTTTATTACCCCCTATAGTTGCTCCGAAAGGCTATATATTTTAACTTGTATGTTTTATAATAAAGGGATGGCTAGTGGATAAATGATTTTTTTCCATAATTAAGGAGACACCCATGAAGCAATTGTTTACTAATCATAAGGTAAGTTTGGCCACCTTGTTCACTGGTCTTGTAAGCATCTCTGTTATATTAATGGTTCTTATCATAATGATTTCATCTTATCAATCGGAGAAGGAAACACTCACAGAAACCTATCTTTCTGCTAACTATTCTAAATCAAGCAAAATCAGCCAGTCTGTTGATTCATTGTTTGGCTCGATGCGATTAAGTCTTGAAGGAACGGCTGCATTTCTGCAAGAGAAAGATGTTTTAAGCGATGAGGAAATTCAAAAGCAGCTGGAACTTTTACAAAGCAGCAGCCGCTACTTTAACTCTCTTTCATGGATCGATGAAACAGGATGTGTGCGCAGTATTGCTCCTTCAAAAATTGGACTTAGAGGACAAGTCATTACGACAGGGGAGACTAAAAAAGTTCTTGATGCCAAGAAGCCGGCTCTAACAGAACCTTATATTGGCCCTTCAGGACGTCTAATAGTCTTAATGAGTCAGCCGCTGTATGATAAAAAGGGGCAATACAAAGGGATGATTGGCGGCAGTATCTACCTTCATGAAGAAAATGTTTTAAATGAAATACTGGGTAATGGAGCCGTAGATGAAAACGGTTCCTATTACTATGTGGTAGGCCCCGATGGTACGGTTTTATTTCATCCTTTACAACAGCGGATCGGACTGGACCACACATCAAACCCAGTTGTACACAAGGTAATGCAGGGACAAAGCGGGACTGAAAGAATTACAAATTTAGCAGGCGTGCCTATGCTTGCCGCTTATAATGTAGTACCTGACATCGGATGGGGCGTTATTCAGCAGACGCCTGTTTCATATGTGCAGGATGTTTTGCTTAACCACATGAAAGAATTAGCCGTGAGAGTGCTGCCTCCGTTTCTCCTCCTGCTGACATTAGCGATTATGATTGCCAGAAAGCTTGCGGCTCCTTTTATTTATTTAGCTGGTCTAATGAATCAGCTTGCATCAGGCAAGCCGGCAGAGGTTCCCAAGGAACAATCTCATTGGAACCGTGAAGCAGACTTTCTGACTAAGAGTGTGATGATTGCGGTCAAAGCAGTACAAGAAAATAATCAGCAGCTGACTCGAGCGGCTAGGACGGACCCATTGACTGGTATTCCGAATCGCAGAGAGTTAAATGAGGTGATGGAAAGCTGGGCGGCGCAAAGGCGGCCATTTTCTCTTGTCGTCATAGATGTTGATTACTTCAAACAAATAAATGACACGTATGGGCATCATATAGGAGATGAAACATTAAAAAAGCTGGTGGCTACCATTCGTTCTGTTGTCCGGAAAACCGACCTTTATTTTCGGTATGGTGGAGAAGAGTTCGTTATTTTATTTCCGCATACCACTGCGTTAGAAGTCTATAGTATCGCGGAAAAAATAAGAATTGCTGTAGAAAACCAGATAAAAATAAAGGAAAGGTCTGTCACCATCTCTCTTGGCATCTCTGAGTTTCCACGGCAGACAAGTTCACTGCCAGAACTTTTTCAATTTGCTGATAGCGCTTTGTATCAATCGAAAGCTGAAGGAAGAAACCGAACGACGATTTCATATTAAAAAGTGGAGGGATAACCTCCACTTTTTAATATGGCTTTCGAGCCAAAATTCTTTTTCTCGCCAGTGACTTTAGTGCTTCTGCATTCACTAGTATCGTACCGGCAATGATTGTGATGGACCCAATTAACGTCATCCGGGAAAGCTCCTCGCCGTAAAACAAAAAGCCTGCCATAACAGCAATCAATGGCGAAATATAAAGCCAGGTAGACGGGAATACCGGATTGGTTTTTGTGACTAAATAATAATACAGGGTGTGGCCGATCATAGAGCCGACAACGGTAAGATAGAGCAGTGAGAGCAGAAAAACAGGCTGGCTTAAAGAAGACAGCTGCCCGTTTTCTGTAAAGAATGACAGCACAAACAACAGCAGCCCGCCATGCATCATTTGGACGGCGTTCAAAGCGATTGGCGACACCGCCGTTTCTTTGGAGCGCCTTGCGTAAAGAGTTCCGCCGGCGTAAAACACCTGGCCGAGTATAATAGCGAAACAGCCGGATAGCCAGTGAGCATTCATGGATAAAGAAAGGTTAGGCAGAATCAGCAGAAACACACCTATAATTCCTACCGCGCAGCCCACAATCGCAGACGGCTGCATTTTTTGTTTCAGACCGAATGTCTGCATTCCTAAAATCATCATAGGCGCAGTGGCAGACAAAACGGCCGCCGTGCCCGAGGACACGAACTGTTCCGCCCAATACAGCGTAGCAAACGTGCCAAATGTAAGGCCGGTTCCAATCAGAAAAAGATCCCGGCTGAGCAGCAGGGCAAGGGGAACCCTTTCTTTGATGCGTATAAGGAGAAACAAAAGCGCACCAGCCCCAAAAAAGCGGAGCCCAGCTGAGAAAAATGGGGACGCACCAGCATCTACGCCCAGTTTAATCGCTAAAAAAGTAGTCCCGAAAATCAGGCACATCCATACATAGAACAAAAGAATCATCTTTACAACCTCCTTGCTCCCATCATAAACCTGCCTCAATAGAACAGTTTGGAAGAAACAGAACAGAACGAAGAAACTGCGTGGTACACTAGGACAGAAGGGAGCGTGGAGTGTGAGTAAAGTCAAAAGAAAAAACGAGAACGGCTTTCTTTTTGAGCAGGTATATGATTTTATCCTGCAGCGGATCGAAAGAGGAGAATGGAAGGAACATGAGAAGCTTCCGTCCATCCGCCAGTTGTCTATAGAAATGAATGTCCACCGGCTCACGGTTTTTAAAGCGTTTCAGCTGCTAAAAGAACAAAACAAGGTGTATGTAGTCGACAAAAAAGGCTACTACGTAAAGACCGGAAGCTTCAGACAGGAAGAAGCAGCTATGCCGATTGTGACGGCGTATCGAAAAGAAAACCAGCTTGCTGCTCTTCATGCTGCTTCTGTTGAATACCAATTTTCGCAGGCGCTTATCGATCCTAGTTTGCTGCCAAACCATTACTTATCTCATTACGTAAAAAGAGTATTTGACCTGTATCCGAAGGTGCTGGCTACCTATGCTACTGTAGAAGGAGACCACGAATTGCGTGAATCACTGGCCCATTACTTTATGAGCATACATAAAACATACGTTACACCCGAAAATGTTCTCATTACAACCGGTTCTCAGCAGGCGATTCATTTGATTGCCCAGGCTTTTGTGAAACCAAGAGATACCGTGCTGTTTGAGCGGCCCACCTATAGTGCTGCCATTGACACGTTTAAAAATCATGGAGCCAATATTATAGCTGTCGATATAACAGAAAACGGATATGACCTCGATCGGATCGAGTACTGTATGAAAACCTATAAGCCAAGACTTTTTTATATAAATCCGACATTTCATAATCCGACCGGCTATGTAGTGCCAGTTTTTCAGCGGAAAAGACTGGTAGAGCTTGCTGAACAATATCATTGCCTGCTTGTGGAAGATGATGCTTATCCGGATATCTACTTTGAAAAGCAGGCAGCACCGCCTGTTTACACATTTGATACGACAGGATCTGTTATTTATGTTCGAAGCTTCTGTAAATATGTATCACCCGGTCTCCGGGTTGCGGCGATGCTATGTCCGCCTGCCTTAAGACAGTCATTGATCACTGTAAAATCACTGGCAGACAACGGATCCCCGCTGCTGAATCAAAAGATCTTCCTGCACTTTTTTCACTCTGAACGAATGCGGCAGCATTTCAGCAAGCTGAGAATTGCTCTGCAAATCCGGAAAGAAATTATGGAAGAAGAACTATCCGAGACTAACTGGAAGTGGGAAAGCCCTAAAGGAGGGCTGAATCTGTGGATAGAGCTCCCTGACCATATAGACGGCAGCTGTTTGTTGAAAAGGGCCATCGAGCAGTCGGTTTCTTTTGTGCCAGGCGTTTATTTTGACCCGTATGGCCAGGACTGCTCAAGAATTCGGCTAACTTATTCCTATATGAATGAAACAAAAATCAGAGAAGGGATTAGGCAGCTTGTCCATATAAGCCGATCCCTGAATGAGAAACCCTGAGAAAGCTTTGGTGCCGCACCGACTGAATGTAATCTTGTATGGCCAAGTGGCAGAACTCTTATCGTGATCCATCTATTCCAAGAGAGAATGCCACTTGCATCCCATACTGCCTAAACGTTAACTTCCACATCTTTCTCTGCTTCTGTATCATTTTCCTCTAACACGCGCATGATTAAGGCAGGAAATAAACCTCATGATGAGGCGCCTCTTTGAGTTTCGACTGCTTTAAACGCCCTTCCTTTACAAGCTCATTTAGTCCCTGACTGATTTCTTCCGGCGAAACACCTAATAAATCTGCCATTTTGACTGTAGAAAGAATCATCTGCTTTGGCTTTTTCGTGGAAGAAACAATCATCGCCTGCACACGCTGCAATAAAACTCCTTTATCCATTTTCATTCCTTCTTTCTTTAATAAATTGAAAACACTCATAATTTCTCCTAAATCAGCAAACAATATTGCTTGTAAAGATTAGGAGGATTTTCCAATGGGATATCAGCCCCCGAAAAAAATTGCACAGATCGCCGCTGAAACAGGCAAAACAAAAGCAGAGCTTCCGCTCCAAAGCATGCTCCCGTTAGGTTTTTTAGGCGGAGCCTTTATTTCAATCGGCTACCTTCTTTCCATTCGGGTCACTGGTGATTTGCCGGCAGAGTGGGGATCATTTGCGTCATTTCTAGGCGCAGCCGTTTTTCCGCTTGGCCTCGTGTTAATCATTGTCGCGGGAGGTGAACTGTTAACCGGTAATATGGTGGCAGTCACGATTGCGTGTTTGCATAAAAAGATCACTGCCCGTCAGCTGTTTGCCAATTGGTTTTGGATTACAATCAGTAACTTTGTCGGTGCGCTGTTTGTCGCCTACGTGTTTGGCCATCTGGTTGGACTAACCGAAACGGGCCCTTTTTTAGACAAAACAATTCATACGGCTGAGGCGAAAATAGAAACAGAATTTTGGCAAAGCTTTTTTTCTGCGATTGGCTGTAACTGGCTCGTAGGACTGGCGGTTTGGCAGTCGTATGGCGCAGAAGATATAAGCGGGAAAATACTGGCCGTCTGGTTTCCAATTATGGGGTTTGTAGCGATTGGTTTTCAGCACGTCGTAGCCAATATGTTCATTATTCCAGCCGCCATTTTTGCCGGTCACGCTGACTGGGGAGACTTCATACAAAACTTCGTTCCTGTCTTTCTTGGAAATGCGGCTGGCGGCGCCCTGTTTGTGGCCCTGATTTACTGGCTTGCTTATTTAAAAGCTGATCCAACAACGCTCTCTGATAAAAAAGAGACCTATAAAGCATGATTGACAAGTTCAACGAAATGTAACGGAGGAAGACGAATGAATAAACCGGATTTTTCGATCGAAATCAATGGCAAATCGTATAGGGCAAAGCCTGGGCAAACCGTCCTCGAGGTTGTGAGAGAGGAAAACGTGTTTGTGCCAAGTATTTGCTATACGCCTGCGCTCGGCAGTATTCAGACGTGCGATACATGCTACGTAAGTGTAAATGGCGCTTTGGTTCGATCTTGTGTAATGAAAGCTGAGCCTGGCATGGTGGTTGATACAGAATCGATTCTTGTACAGGAAGCGCAGTACGAGGGCATGTCGAGAATTTTAAAAAACCATGAGCTGTACTGCACGGTATGTGACAACAACAATGGAAACTGCACCGTACATAATACGGTTGAGCATATGGGGCTTTCCCATCAAAAGTATCCATTCAAGGCAAAACCGTACCCGCCGGACAATTCCCATCCTTTCTACCGCTATGAACCGGATCAGTGCATTCTTTGCGGCCGGTGTGTAGAGGCCTGTCAGGATTTGCAGGTAAATGAAACGCTGACGATTGACTGGAGCCGTGAAGTACCGCGGGTCATTTGGGACAATGATGTACCTATTGACCAGTCATCTTGCGTATCATGCGGACACTGTGTAAATGTGTGCCCTTGTAACGCTTTGATGGAAAAATCGATGCTTGGAGAAGCCGGCTACTTAACGGCCATCCCGCCTAAAATTCTTGGACCGATGATTGACATGACGAAGGAAGTAGAACCGGGCTATAAAGAGATTTTCGCCATATCCGAAGTGGAAGCAGCAATGAGAAAATCACGCATTAAGAGAACCAAAACCGTCTGTACGTATTGCGGAGTCGGATGCAGTTTTGAAGTTTGGACAAAAGACCGGGATATTTTAAAAATCGAGCCGCTTGAAGAAGCGCCTGTTAATGGAATCTCTACCTGTGTAAAAGGCAAGTGGGGATGGGATTTTGTAAACAGCGAGGAGAGATTGACAAAGCCGTTAATTCGTCAAGGAGATGAATTTGTTGAAGCTACATGGGAAGAAGCGCTTGACTTAATTCAGGAAAAGCTTGGCTATGTAAAAGAGCAGTATGGGCCTGATTCCATTGGATATATTGCCTCATCCAAATGCTCCAACGAAGAAAATTATTTGTTTCAAAAGTTTGCCCGCAGTGTAATGGGAACTAATAATGTCGATAACTGCTCGCGTTACTGCCAGTCTCCTGCCACAGCCGGGCTGCTTCGGACAGTCGGGCGCGGGGGAGATGCAGGGACGATTCATGATATTTCTTCAGCAGAGTTGATCATAGTCATTGGCGCGAATCCTGCTGAATCCCACCCTGTTCTGGCTACGCGTATTAAGCGAGCTCATAAGCTCCATGGGCAGAAATTGTTGGTGGCCGATATACGGGAACATGAGCTCGCACAGCGGGCGGATCTGCTTGTACATCCAAAGCCAAGCACCGATATTATCTGGATTAGTGCGGTTACGAAGTACATTCTGGATATGGGCTGGGAAGCCAAAGAATTTCTTCAAAACAGAGTAAATGGCCTCGATGAGTACGTAAAATCGCTTGATAAATTTACATTGGCGTATGCTGAAGAACAAACCGGGCTATCGCAGGAGACGATGATACAGATTGCCACCATGATTCACGAAGCTAAATCTGTTTGCGCCTTGTGGGCGATGGGCATTACTCAGCATAAAGGAGCCACAGATGCGAGTACAGCGATTTCCAATCTTCTTTTGATTACCGGAAATTATGGGCGCACAGGTACAGGAGCTTATCCGCTTCGGGGGCATAATAATGTGCAGGGAGCTTGTGATTTCGGCACAATGCCAGCTTGGTTCCCAGGCTATGAGCCTGTACAGGATGCGAGCGTGCGTGAGCGGTATGAAAAAGCATGGGGTACGGCGCTTCCAACAGAACCTGGCCATGATAACCACCATATGGTAGAAGCGATGCAGGACGACCGTTTGAAAGCATTGTATTTATTTGGTGAAGAAATGGCACTCGTCGATGCGAATGCTAATTTTGTACAAAATGCTTTTGAAAAACTGGAGTTTTTCGTTGTGCAGGACATTTTCTTCAGCAAAACGGCCCAGTTTGCTGACGTTATCCTGCCGGCAGCACCAAGCCTTGAAAAAGACGGGACATTTGTGAATACAGAAAGAAGAATTCAGCGTTTTTATAAAGTAATGGAGCCGCTTGGAGATTCGAAGCCTGACTGGGAAATTTTCCAGCTGGTGGCCAACCGATTCGGTGCTAACTGGAACTACAAACATCCAAGTGAAATTATGGATGAAGCCGCTTCTCTCGCTCCTATCTTTGCAGGTGTTAACTACGAACGCCTGGAAGGGTTCAAGTCTCTTGTATGGCCTGTTGCAGCGGATGGCACCGATACACCTCTTCTGTATACCGAAAACTTTGCGTTTCCAGATGGTAAAGCAAGACTTGTTCCTGTTGACTGGACACCGCCATTCCGAGCAGGCGCAGACTTCGATCTACATTTAAATAATGGCCGTATTCTTGAGCATTTCCATGAAGGAAACATGACGCACCGGAGCAAAGGGCTGAACCACAAAGTACCGGATGTATGGCTTGAGGTATCTCCAGAACTGGCGAAAGAACGGAGTCTTGAGGACGGCACGTTAGTCGGCCTGACTTCTCCGTATGGGTATGTAGAAGTAAGAGTGATGGTGACCGACCGGGTAAAAGGCAATGAACTGTATCTGCCAATGAATACACGCGAGGATAACGAAGCTGTTAACTATTTAACGAGCAGCTACCATGATTATATTACGCATACACCGGCTTATAAGGAAATGGGTGTAAAAATGCAAGTGCTTGAACAAAAAGGCGAGCCGCCGCTGCCGAAACACAATCACCGGTATGGAAACAGGGTGCCGCAGATCAGCGTAAAAGTGGAAGAGAAGTGGAATCGGACAGACTTTACACCAATTAATGAGATGATTATTAAGGGGGATGAACATGGCACAGGCTATCCGGAAAATCAGCAAAAGAGTTCCTGACCAGCAGGAAGAACAAGCACAGGCTGCAGCCGAAATTATGCGGGAGCTTACGGAAAACAAAGAAGCTGTCCTTGGCATGATCCAATTAATGAAAGGCCTTCAGGAAATGGGGATTTATGATGCGCTGAGAGGGATGCTGGAGAACCGTACAGAAGTCGGTGCTATTGCGATTCAGCAGATCAACCAGCCCTTCATGCACAACGTGATTAAAAATGGCATGAACGGCGCTAAATTCCTTGGCTCACTTTCGCCGGAACAGACCGATAAGATGATGAGAGGAGTCGGCCTCGGACTTCAAAAAATGGCTGAGGCAAGCCAGCAGGAAGAACCTCAAAGCTTATGGAAGATGCGGAAAAAACTAAAAAGCCCGGAAATAAAAGCGTCGATCGCGGCCATGGCAGCTTTTATGGAAGGGCTGGGTACGGCTTTTGTTCAGCCTTCCCACCATGAACAGAATAAGAAAGGGTGAAACAAATGCAGTCAGGTTCAATTATGGTGAAAGATATGCACAGCATGAGAGATGCAGATACGGTTTTAGATGCCCTTCTTTCGGTTTGGGGCATTGGGCAGGCTGAAATCAATTTGGAAAAGAATGAAGCCGTCTTTACGTACGATGAACAAATGGCGTCTTCACATGACTTTGAGCAGGCGATTATTGATTCTGGTTTTACGATTTACTCGGATGATGAGAATAAACTAAATGTGAAGGAGATAAATGAGTCACATGAAAATATGTGAAATCTGTGGTGCGGTTGAAGAGCCCAATCAAGAAGTAGACGCAGAAAACAATCCTTCTAGAGTGCTGCATATTTGTGAACAGTGCAGAGAAGAAAGAAAAATGGTGTTCGAATAACTGAATGTAGATACTCATTTAGAGGGTAATTAGTCCATTTTGGTGGCTAATTATCCTTTTTATTTATTTTAAATGTAACCTAAATAAATTTGGACTCAGGATGAAAGGTGATTTTATTTGAAAAACCTATTCTACTGTAAACAGTCATTTTAAATACTAAATTATCAATCAAGGTAGTGCTGTATTTAATCAGAAATTCCCTAAATAAGCCCAAACAAACAGGCAAAACCCCATTTGCAAAGGTTTTTTTCAAAAATAGGGTTTGTCTGCATTCTAAAAGCCTACACCAACGCAGGCTTTTTTTTATAGTATATTTTGGGGGTGAAAAAATGCCAAGAGTAAGTTACCGAAGTTCAGACGTTGACTTAATGGCAAGGATGATGAGAGCAGAAGCCGAAGCCGAAGGAGCACAGGGAATGTTGTATGTTGGAAATGTAATTGTTAATCGCCTTAAAGCAAATTGTTTAGACTTTAAAAATTTAAGAACCGTTCCCCATGTTATTTATCAAATACAAGGAAATAATTATGCCTTTGAAGCTGTTCAAAAAGGTAATTTATTTTATCATCGAGCGAGAACGGAAGAAAAAAGATTAGCAAAACAGGCTTTGGATTACTGGAGACAACAACCAGGGAAATATGCCCTTTGGTATTTTAATCCATATGCTCCATGCCCTCCAACATGGTATGGCCAGCCTTTCGCCGGTCAATATAAAAATCACTGTTTTTATGAACCAAGACCTGGAACGTGTGATCCTGTTTATACTTAATGAATGAACGGGTGCGTCAATTTAATAAAATCTAAAAAAGACCGGATTTTTTCGGTCTTTTTTCTTTGGCTAAAAATGAATAATAAAATTTAACAGCTTTGGTAGTACTTATTTAGGCTATGTCACACATCGATATTTATAGGTTCTGCTTATTTACACATAAACTGTTGTCAGATGACTGTTTTGGCTCATAAAGCAAGAACGATCATATGTATATAAAGACCGGTGTCGATTTTTTGATTGAACGAGCGGCGCGGGTTCGTTGAGCAGCGTCAAGGGGAAAAGGCATTTTTTTC